>JBFGHG010000081.1:0-8547 GCA_041578395.1 Acidobacteriota bacterium | reverse complement strand
CGCGAGCGGCTCTGGCGAAACACGGCCGAAGGAACACGGCTGCTCGAGAAGGCCCGTCCGCGGTGGCAGCGGGTCCAGGAGGAGCTGCGCGGCCGGGTCTCGCCTCGGGATTGGTCCCGGATGCAGACCCTGCTCACCGGCCTCGCCGAGCAGTCTCGGGGCTGATTTTTTTTGAGACAAAACATGTATCTACAGCTTTACAGCGAAGGAGGAAGAGATGGCCACACTGGCTGAGCACCCCACCGTGAGAGCCCATCGAAAGGGGACTCGAAGAGGGACCGAGCCGCCCAGCGCACGCCTGGAAGCGGACCGCCTGCGCCGGCTGGTCCTGGAGGCGGGGGCGGACGACGCCGGCTTCGTCTCCATCGACAGCCCCGAAGTGGCCGACCAGCGGGACGAAATCGTGGGGCTCTTTCCCGGGGCCCGCACGCTGATCAGCTTCGTCTGCCGCACCAACCGCGGCAACATCCGCTCGCCGGCGCGCTCCATCGCCAACCTCGAGTTCCACGAGGCCGGAGATCAGGTGAACGAGGTGGCCCGAGAGGTGGTCCGCCGGCTGGAAGAGCAGGGAATCGAGGCGGCCAACGCGGGCGCCATGGGCTTCCCCATGGAGATGGACCGCTGGCCGGAGAAGATGTGGGTGGTGTCGCACAAGCCGGTGGCGGTGGCCGCCGGCCTGGGCCGGATGGGGATTCACCGCAACGTGATCCACCCCCGCTTCGGCAACTTCGTGCTGCTGGGCACGGTGGTGACGGCGGCCGAAGTCGACCGCCACGGCGCGCCCCTGGATTACAACCCCTGCCTGGAGTGCAAGCTGTGCGTGGCGGCCTGCCCCACCGGCGCCATCGGATCGGACGGGCGCTTCGACTTCTCCGCCTGCTACACGCACAACTACCGCGAGTTCATGGGCGGATTCAGCGATTGGGTGGAGAGTCTGGCCGACAGCGGCAGCGCCCGCGGCTACCGCTCCCGCGTCAGCGATCCGGAGACGGTTTCGATGTGGCAGAGCCTCGGTTTCGGCCCCAACTACAAGGCCGCCTACTGCATGTCGGTCTGCCCGGCCGGCGAAGAAGTGATCGGACCCTTCCTGGACGACCGCAAGAGCTTCCTGGCCGGCATCGTCAAACCGCTGCAGCAGAAAGAGGAGACGGTCTACGTGCTGGACGGCTCCGACGCGCAGCAGCACGTAAAGCGCCGTTTTCCGGAGAAGAGCACCAAAGTGGTCGGCAACGGGCTGCGGCCGCGCACCCTGGCCGGGTTTCTCCGCGGGCTGCCGCTGGTCTTCCAGCCGGGTGCCGCCGCCGACCTCGAGGCCGTCTACCACTTCCGCTTCACGGGCGAAGAGGCGCTGGAGGCCACCGTGCGAATCGAGCAGGGCCGGCTGGAGGTCGCGCGGGGGCTGGCGGGGCAGTGCGACCTGCGCATCACCGCCGACGGTGAGACCTGGCTGCGCTTCCTGGCCAAAGACGTTTCCCTGCCCCGGGCCCTGCTGAGCACGCGCATCCGGCTGTGGGGCGACCCGCGCAGGCTGCTGGACTTCGCCCGCTGCTTTCCGTCTTGACAGGCCTCGCGCCGATTGTGTCCCCTGAGACGGCATGAAGGGGCGGCGGCTGCGGATCGGCACGATCGTGAAGGCACTGGGACTGGCGGCCCTGCTGCTGTTCGTCTACGCCTTCCCCCCGCTGCGTCAACTGGCGGCGGCGCTGGAGCCGCAGCGGGTGGTGGGATGGCTGGAGGGGGCGGGGCCGCTGGCTCCTCTGGCGCTCATCGGACTGATGACGGCGGCGGTGGTGATCTCTCCCATTCCCTCCCTGCCGCTGGACCTGGCCGCTGGTGCCTACTTCGGGCCCTTCCTGGGAGGGCTCTATGCGCTCGCGGGAGCGTTGCTGGGGGCGATGATCAGCTTCGGGATCGCGCGGCTGCTCGGGCGGCGGCTGGTGGAGCGCTTCCTCTCGGGCCACGTCAACTTCTGCGCGGAGTGCTCCGACAAGGTTCTGACCAAAGTAGTGTTCCTGTCGCGCTTGTTGCCGATCGTCTCCTTCGACGTGGTCAGCTATGGGGCGGGGCTGACCCGCATGTCGGCGTCCCGGTTCGCCCTGGCCACCGGAGCGGGGATGATCCCGGCCACCTTCGCCTACACCTATTTCGGGTCGGCTGTCACCGTGGGACCCCGGGTGGCGCTGGCGGCGGGAGCGGGGATGGTGCTGCTCTTCTTCCTGCTGCCGCGCTGGCTGGAGAAGTACGACCCCTGGGGAATGTCGCGCTTCTTCCGCCACGGCGGACCGGAGGGGGCGTGACGCAGGACCGGCCCTGGACCCCGCAATCGGCGGTTGCGGCCGCCGTGGCGCGCCGTTTGATCGAGTCGCAGTTCCCGGACCTCGCCCCGGCTCGGCTGGCCGCGGCCGGAGCGGGATGGGACAACACGGCGTTCCTGGTCAACGGACGCTGGCTGTTTCGCTTCCCGCGCCGCCCGGTCGCCGTCACGCTGCTAGAGACGGAGATCGCCGTCCTTCCCCGGCTGGCCCCCGCGCTGCCGCTCGAGATCCCCGTCCCCGTGCGGGTGGGGCGGCCGGCGGAAGAGTTCCCCCACCCCTTCGCCGGCTATGAACGGATCGAGGGCGAGCCGGCCTGCGAGCTGAATCTGGAGACGGAGCAGCGAACCGCCCTGGCGCCGGCCCTGGCGCGCTTCCTGCGGAGTCTCCACGGCGTGCCGGCAGAACGGGCGGCGGCCTGGGGCGCGCCGCCGGACGAGTACCAACGCCTGGACCTGGCTTCGCGATTCGCCCGCGCGGAGAAAGAGCTGGTGCAGCTGCAGCGCCGCGGAGTCCTGCCGGAGATCGCCCCCTGGCTGCGGGTGCTGGAGCAGACTCCCGAGAGCTTCCAGCCGGACGGGGACACGTTGGTTCACGGAGACCTGCACGCCTGCCACCTGCTGCTGCATGAGGGGAACCTGTCTGGCGTGATCGACTGGGGGGACCTGCACCGGGGGGACGCCGCCGTCGACCTGCGGATCGTCTGGACCTGGCTGCCGCCCCGCGGCCGCCGCGAGTTTCTGCGCCACTACGGCCGCGTCGATCCCGAGCGCTGGCGGATGGCCCGTTCGCGCGCGCTGTTCGCCGCCGTCATGCAGGCCGCCTACGCCCGCGAGGGGGGCCACCAGAAGTTGCTCCAGTGGTGCCGGACCGCGTTGCTGCAACTCCTGGAGTGATCGCGTGGCACGGGCATCGCCGCCGGTGAGGGTCCGGCGATCGGAATCACGGCCTGGAAGGCCGCGCCACTCTTCCCGTGCATCCTGGCCCGTGATTCACTCGCCGGAGGCTTCGGCGTCCTCGGCGGCCCGGGCGTCTTCCGCCCGAAAATCCCGTCCGCATTTTTGAAAGAAGAGCTGGATGAGCAGTTCCGCCAGTTCGGCGGGCAGCTGGCGCACGTGGTGGTACACGAGGTAGCGGCTCAGGGTGTCGCGGGCCTGGTCCACGTCGGCGATCCCCTCGAGCTGCTGCACGGCCGCTTCGAGATAGCGGTCCAGGGTCTCGTAGTCTTCCGCCGACGGCTCCCAGCCGGGCGGGACCGTGTCCTCCTCCATCGGATCTCGCTCCACTTTCCCCCGAAAACCCGCCGGCCGTGCTTTCATTTGAACCGTTTCCAGCCGGGATGGCAAGTCTCAGGGGCGGGCGGCTTCGAGGCGCAGGTTGGGATCGGCCGGCAGATCCCAGGGATCCCGCAGGCCCCCGCGCAGCCGGCGCCGGGCCGCGGCGGCGATCATGGCGGCGTTGTCGGTGGTCAGGCTGGGCCGCGGAAAATAGACGGGCAGGCCCTGATCCCCGAAACGCTCCGCCGCCCGGCGGCGCAGCTCGCTGTTGCACGACACCCCGCCCGAGATCTGGACCGACCGGACGTCGCGGCTGGCCAGCGACTTTTCGAGCCGGTCCAGCAATTGATCGACCACGCGCCGCTGGTAGCTGGAGACCAGGTCCAGCACCGGGCGGGGGACTTCGCCAGGATCGAGAGCGCGCTCGGGCGTCAGGGCTTCGATCCCTTCCTGCTGGACGTGCCGCAGCGCCGCCGTCTTGATGCCGCTGAAGCTGAAGTCGAGGCTGCCGTCGCTGATTTTTGGGATGGCGAAGGGAACCGTCCGGGGGTTGCCGTGGGGCGCCAGCCGGTCGATCACCGGACCGCCCGGGTAGCCCAGGCCCAGCAGCTTGGAGAGTTTGTCCAGCGCCTCGCCGGCCGCGTCGTCACGGGTGCGGGCAGCAGGGCGAAGTCGTCCGGGCCGCGGTAGTGGTAGAGGTTGGTGTGCCCGCCCGAGACCACCAGCGACAGGGCCGGCAGTTCCGCCGCCGGGTGCTCCAGGAAGATCGACTGGAGATGCCCTTCCAGGTGATTGACGCCCACCCAGGGGACGTCCAGTGCGTAGGCCAGGCTCTTGGCGTAGGTCAGGCCGACCAGCAGGGCGCCCACCAGGCCCGGTCGGCGGGTCACCCCGATGCCGCCCGCGTCCTGCACAGTGAGGCTGGCGCGGGCCAGTGCTTCGTCGACCACCGTGCAGATGTTGTCCACGTGCTCGCGGCTGGCCAGCTCGGGCACCACGCCGCCGTAGTCGCGATGAACCTCGACCTGGGAGGAGACCACGCTGGAGAGGATATCGCCGCCGTCGCCCAGCAGCGCCGCCGCGGTTTCGTCGCAGCTGGACTCGATCCCCAGCGTGATCATGTCAGCGCGGCGGCCCGTTCGAAGAGGGCGGCGATCGACTCGCTGTAGGGGGTCCGCGCGATTCCCGCCTCGGTGATGATCGCCGTCACGTACCGGTTGGTCGTCACGTCGAAAGCCGGGTTCTGGACCTGCACCACTTCGGGCGCCAGCCGGTTGCCGCGGATCTCCGTGACTTCGCGGATGTCCCGCTGCTCGATCGGGATGTCGTCCCCCGTGGGGCAGTCGCGGTCGATCGTGGACAGCGGCGCGGCCACGTAGAAGGGGATGCCGTTCTCCTTGGCCAGCACGGCCACGCTGTAGGTGCCGATCTTGTTGGCGATGTCGCCGTTGGCCGCGATCCGGTCCGAGCCGACCACCACCGCCTGGATCTGTCCCGCTTTCATGAAGTAGCCGGCCATGTTGTCGGTGATCAGGGTGCAGGGGATGTTCTCCTTCATCATCTCCCAGGCCGTGAGCCGCGAGCCCTGCAGGAAGGGACGCGTCTCGTCGGCGAACACCGAGATCTGCTTGCCGTTTTCGACCGCCGCCCGGATCACCCCCAGGGCGGTGCCGTACCCGGCCGTGGCCAGGGCGCCCGCGTTGCAGTGGGTGAGCACGGCGGTCTGGCTGGAGAGCAGCTGCTGGCCGTACTCCCCCATTTTGCGGTTGATCTCGATGTCTTCCCGATGCATGCGGACGGCCTCGTCCGCCAGGGCCTGCTTCAGCTCGTCGAGCGAACCCTCTTTGTGGGCTTCGTAGACTTTCTTCATCCGCCGGATCGCCCAGAAGAGGTTCTGGGCGGTGGGCCGGGTGTCGTGCAGGGTCTTGCAGATGGCCTCGAACTTCGCGTCCAGGCCGTCTCTGGAGTCCAGGTTCTTCACTCCCAGCGCGATCCCCATGGCCGCCGCCACGCCGATGGCGGGCGCGCCGCGGATCACCAGGGTCACGATGGCCTCGGCCACCTCTTCGGGAGTCGTGTAGGTGTTGAAGACTTCCTCGGTCGGCAGCAGCCGCTGGTCGATCATCACCACGCCGTCGTCGGTCCATTCAATCGTCCGAATCATGGCGCGTACGATACACGAGGGGCGCGGTGGCGGGCAACTCGGGAGGGGGGTCAGATCTCTTCGAAGACGGGGCCCAGCAGGATGGAGAGGCCGGGGAGAAGCGGGGAGTCGAGGGTGTCTTCGGCGCCGAAGGCGCGGTATTCGGACCAGCCTTCTCCGCGCCGGACCAGGACTGTGATCGTCTTGGCGTCCGGATCGGCCAGCCAGAACTCGCGGACGCGGTACTTGGCGTACAGTGCGCTCTTCAGTGCAGTGTCACGTTTCACGGAGCTGGGCGAGAGGACCTCCACGCACAGGTCGGGTCCGGCGTCCACCAGCTCCCGGGTCAGGATCGCCTTGCGTTCGGCGGAGACGAAGAGAACGTCCGGCTGTACGACGTCGAAATCGGACAGGCGTACGTCGCAAGGGGCGGCGAAGACGTGGCCAAGGCGGTTGGGCACGACGAAGTTGCTCAGGGCGGTGGTGAGCCGGACCACGATCAACTGGTGAAAGAGCAGCGGAGCGGGGGTCATGTGAAACTCTCCGTGAATCAGTTCCGCCCGCTGATCTGGTGGTAATGAGACGTAATCGGCGTAGGTGTACCGCCGACGAGTTGGGTGAGTCGGCATCTCCCAACCAGTGTAACTCCCCGCGTCAAGGGGCTCCTGCTACAATCGGCGCGTGTCGCAGGCGCGCAATCTGTTTCCCTTCACACGCCCCTACCTGCCCCTGCTGGCGGCGGCCGTCCTGCTGCTGACCTTCTGCGGCCTGCTGGAAGCGCTGATCGTGACGCTGCTCGAGCCGGTCTTCAACCTCTGGTCGAGCGGCTCGGCGGCGGGCTCGGGACCCGCCGGGGCCCGCTTCGGGTTCCTGCAGAACTGGCTGGGTTTGGAGGAGGACGGCGCGCTGGTCCGGATCGCCCTGTTCCTGGTCCTGTTCTCCTTCCTCAAGGGCGTCTTCCTGTACCTGGCCGACAACTGGATGGCCTACTGCGGGCACAGCGTGGTGGCCTCCCTGCGCAAGCGGCTCTACCAGCGGCTGCTGGACCATTCGCTGGCCTTTTACGCCCGCCATCCCACCGGCCAGCTGATGGCCCGCGTCATTTCCGACACCGAACGGCTGCAGGACGCCGTCAGCAAGAAGCTGGCCGATTTCGTGCGCCAGTCGGTCCTATTGGTCGCCTTCCTGGGGCTGGTCTTCTACATCGACTGGAAGCTGTCGCTGGTGACCTTCCTGCTGGCGCCCGTGGTGCTGGGGATCACCACCCTGCTGGGACGCAAGGTGCGCCGCCTGGCCTGGCTCAGCCAGCAGAAGATCTCCGACCTGTCGCAGACCCTGCAGGAGACCATCACCGGCCAGCGCATCGTCAAGGCCTTCGGAATGCAGCGTTACGAGGAGGAGCGCTTCCGGGAGACAGCCGATCAGCTGGTGCGGGTGGAGATGAAGTCGGTCCGCTACACCGCGCTCAGCTCGCCGCTGATGGAGTTTCTGGGCTACCTGCTGTTCGCCCCCTTTCTGCTCTACGTCAGCCACCAGATCGGGCAGGGCGTGTCGGTGGGGGCCTTCGTGTCGTTCATCGTGGCCCTGTTCAAGCTTTACGACCCCATCCGCAAGCTCTCCCAGATGCACCTGCACTTCCAGCAGGCTTCGGCCTCCTCCAACCGCATCTTCGAACTGCTCCAAACCCCTTTCGACTTGCTCGACCGCCCCGGCGCCCGGCCTCTGCCTCCCTTTGGCGACGAGATCCGCTTCGAGCGGGTCTCGTTTGCCTACCCCGGTCAGGAGCGCCCGGTGCTGCGCGGGATCGATCTCCGCATCGGCCGGGGGGAGATCGTGGCGCTGGTGGGGGCCAGCGGGGCGGGGAAGAGCACGCTGGCCAGCCTCGTCCCGCGCTTTTACGACGTCACCGAGGGAAGGCTGCTGATCGACGGCCGCGACGTCCGCGACGTGACCCAGGAGTCGCTGCGGGCCCAGATCGCGATCGTCAGCCAGGACACCTTCCTGTTCAACGACACGCTGCGCAACAACATCGCCTACGGCCGGCAGGACTGTTCGATGGAGGAGGTCGAAGGGGCGGCCCGGGCCGCCTACATCGACGATTTCATCGGGACGCTTCCCAGGGGTTACGACACCGTGGTCGGCGAGCGCGGCCAGCGCCTCTCGGGCGGCCAGCGCCAGCGCATCGCCATCGCCCGGGCCATCCTCAAGCGCGCCCCCATCCTGATCCTGGACGAGGCCACCTCGGCCCTGGACAGCGCCTCGGAGCAGCTGGTGCAGAAAGCGCTGGAGAACCTGATGCGCGACTGCACCACGGTCGTCATCGCCCACCGCCTCTCCACCGTCCGGATGGCCCACCGCATCGTGGTGCTGGACGAGGGGCGGATCGTGGAGACGGGCGACCACGAGCAGCTGATCGCCCGGGCGGGCGTCTACCAGTACCTCTACCGCATGCAGCACCCGGACGAGAGCGGCACGCCCGTGCCGTGACGACCCTTGCGCAAGCACGCGGGTGACGGGCGACCGGCTGCTATGGAACCGTCTCGAAACCTGCCTGCCGGAAGTGGTGATCGGTCGTCAAAGCACGGCGGGCGCGCAGCTCTTTCATGACGACGAAACTGGTGCAATCAGTGAAAGAGAGGTGCGTGTCGTCCCAGCGAAAAAACCAGTTGCGCGCCTTCTCGGCGCGCAGCGGGTCGATTTATTCCCACCGAACCCGCGAACTGCCGTCGACCTGAGCCCACCACGCCGAGGCGGCGTCGAGTCCGAGTCGGATGCGGATCAACGTGAGGGTTTCATCGATCACGTAGTCGGCCGT
>JBFGHG010000080.1:0-8588 GCA_041578395.1 Acidobacteriota bacterium | reverse complement strand
ACGAGATCCACGCCGGGGACGAGGTCGTGGTACGGCTGACGCTGGAGAACCGCAAGCGGTTCTTCCCCTCCTTCGCCTTGAATCTGTCCTGCGGCGGGCAGGAACCCTCCTCGGAGGGGGTGGGAACCGGGCTGTGCCTGTCCGAGCGGCGGTTTCCCTACGTCCCCGCCCGGCGGCGCAGCAGCCTGCGCAGCCGCCACCGCTTCCGGCGCCGGGGCCTCCGGGTCCTGGACGGATTCGAGGTCCGGACGGGCTTCCCGTTCGGCGTGCTGATCCGCGGGCGGCGCCTGCCCGTTCAGGGACGCATCACGGTCTACCCCCGGCTGCTGGACGTCCGGCCGCTGCTGCGCCGGCTGGCGGAAAACGGGCCCGGGCCCCGGGAAAGGAAGCGGCGCGGCCAGGGCGGCGGACTCTACAAGATCCGCGACTTCCAGGGGGGAGACAGCACCCGTTTCATTCACTGGAAGTCGACGGCCAAACTGGGACAGCTGATGGTGAAGGACTTCCTGGCCGAGGACGAACTGCCGGCCCAGCTGCTCTTTTCCCGCTTCCTGCCCGCCGGGGACGAGAAGAGCCGGCAGCAGTTCGAACGGGCGGTCAGCTGCCTGGCCTCGCTGGGGCGGTACTTCCGGCAGCAGGGAAGGCCGTTTCGGTTCCGCGCGAGCGACTTCGAGGTGTCGGTCAACGGCAAGCTGGCCGACTACCGCCGCTTCATGGAATACCTGGCCGGCGTCCGGCCGGTGGACGCGCCCGAGACGTTCGAGCAGGCGCCTGGGCGCTCGATCCTCTTCGCGGCCGGCCGGCGGGTCCGCCTTCCCTTCGCGGCGACCATCGACTACCTGGAGCTGTGAAACGCGTGGCCACGGGACTGGACAGATTCGAACGCAGCCTGAAAGCGACCAGCTACGCCCTGCTGGCGGCGGGCCTGGCGGCGCTGATCGTCTCCACCGCGTTGAGTCTTCCGGGGGGCGTGTTCTGCCTGGCGGTCCTGGTCTTGAGCTGGCGGCTCGAGCTTGGCTGGCCCCAGCGGCATCCGCACCTGGTCTTCGCCCTCCTGATGGGCGTGTTCGTCCTGGACTGGCTGCTGCTGAGCGGGCTGGTGGAGGCCTCCCTGCACCTGCTGCTGGGCATCTGCGTGGTGAAGCTGTTCGGGTCCAAGCTGGACAAGGATTATGGCCTGCTCTACGCCGTCAGTTTCCTGTTCTTGCTGATCTCCTCGGTCTACACCCTGTCGGTGGGCTTTCTGGCGGCGCTGCTGGCGTACGTCTTCCTGGGCATCCTGGCGTTCATCCTGTTCGAGTCGCGCCGCGCCTTTCGCGACAACCCGGAGGCTCCCTTCGAACTGCGGGGCTACCTGCGCGTCTCAATGCTGATGACGGTACTGGTGGCGGTGGTGGCGGCGCCGATCTTCGTGGCCATTCCGCGCACCAACTGGGGACTGTTCCGGGTCTCGGACCCGTCCGACGGCAACCTCTCCGGATTCAGCGACCGGGTGGTGCTGGGGGACATCGGGCGCATCATCAGCAACCGGGAGCTCTTCATGCGGGTCAGCCTGGACCGTGCCCCCGACCAGCTGCCCGACGACCTGAAGTGGAGGGGAGTGGCGCTGGATCAGTACGACGGCGCCGCCTGGACCAACACCGAACGCGGCTACCAGCCGCTGCCCATCGAATCGCACCGCAGCGGGATCCGGCTGGCCCGGGAATCGAACGCGCGCGGGGTCATCCGCCAGCGGATCGTGATGGAGCCGGGCTCGGACGTGGTCTTCGCGCTGGGCAAGATCCTGCGGATCGTCCCCATGCAGCGCGGCCTGGGAGGGCTGGTGCTGCGGGACCGCAACGAGTCGCTGCGTTTTTACCGCACTCCCTCCGGGCCGATTCAGTACACCGTGGACTCCGAACTGGAGCCGCGGGGGCGCCGGCTGGCGCGGGTCAGCGACGAAGAGGTCCCGGCGCTGCTGCGCCAACGCTTCCTGCAGCTCCCGCCGCTGGACGAGCGCATTGCGCGGCTGGCCCGGCAGGTGAGCGGCGCCGACCCGGACCCGCTCTCCAAAGCCTTGCGCCTCGAGAACCACCTGCGGCAGAGCTACGGCTACTCCCTGGACAACACGGCGGCGGATTCGCCCGACCCGCTGGTCGATTTCCTGTTCCAGACGCGCGAGGGTCACTGCGAGTTCTTCGCCACCGCGATGGCGGTGATGCTGCGCACCCAGGGGATCGCTAGCCGCGTGGTCAACGGGTTCCGGCTGGGAGAGTACAACGAGTGGAGCGGCTACTGGGTGGTCCGCCAGTCCGACGCCCACAGCTGGGTGGAGGCGTATTTGCCCGGGGCCGGCTGGGTCGATTTCGATCCCACGCCGGCCGCGGCGGGGGCGCCCGGCTCGTGGCTGGGCCGGCGCGTGGGCCAGATGCTGGACGCCATCGACCTGTTCTGGACGGAGGTCGTGACCTTCGACCGCATCAAGCAGCTGACCTTCTTCATCCGCACCCGGCAGCGCGTGCGCGACGGCCTGCGCGAGCTGAAGGAGGGGCTGGCGCGGCTGCACCCCGCGGCCTGGGCTGCCGCCCTGGTTCCACCGTCCGGATGGAAATGGCTGGCGCCGCTGTCGGCGGGCCTGCTGGCGGCTCTGGGGGTCCTGTGCCTCCTGTTGCGCCGGCGGCTGGCCCGGTGGTGGAGCCGTTGGAGGGCGGCAGGCTCGGACGAGCCGGCGCCGTCGTACTACCTGGAGTTCCTCGAGCTGTTGAGAAAGAAGGGTCTGGTCCGCGGTCCGGCGGAGACGCCCTTCGAGTTCGCGCGGCGCGCTCGAACTGCGTTCGGGTCGAGCGTTCCCGTGGAGATGACCGAACTCTACTACGGCCACCGCTTCGGCTCGCTGCCGCCCCCGCCGGAGCGCTTGCGAGCCTTGCGTCTCGAGTCGAAGCGGATGAGACGGGCCGGCGCCTGACGGGCTGTCCCCCTGCCGGGTTCGGTCTATTCAGCAGCGCCGTTTTCGCGGTTGACCACGCTCAACAGCACGGTTTCGCAGGCGATCAGGAAGCGGATGTCGTGGCTGTTGGGGCGCACCAGGGTCTTGAACCAGAGCAGCACGTACACGGCCAGAAACGCGCCCAGAAAGGGGATCGCCAGCACACTGCTGGAAGCCAGGGCCATGAGCCGGGCCTCCTTCCAGATCCAGCTCATCCGGTGCCAGATCTCCTCCCGTTCGAGGGCGCCCAGCTTCCCCTCGCGGATTTCGCCGACGATCTCCGCGACCTTGTCCGGTGCCACCCGGTTGTCCAGGAAGCGCACGAAGTCGCGGTGCCCCGCACGGGTCATCAGCTCCCACAGCCACGCCAGCAGGATGGTCACCACCACGCCGAGGAGGAAGGCGTAGACCAGGCGGTCGAGCATAGGTCAGGACCTCAACAGCCTCCAGAGCAGTTTGAGACTTGCCCGCATCAGCATGCGCGCTGTCCGGAACTCGAGCTGGGGTGCTTCCACCAGCCGGGGGGGCGAGTACTCCGTCATGCCGACCGCCATGATGGCGGAAGAACTGAGCGCCGTCACTTTCATCCAGATCATGCGGGCCCACGGATCGCCTCCGAACAGGAACTCGGCGTGAGACAAAGCGTAGAACGCACCCGGTACGGTGAAGGCCAGCAGGACGGTCGTCAGGTTCCAGCCCAGAACGACCCGCCGCGAAAAGAGGTGCCGCAGCAGGGCGCAGGCGCCGTAGTAGTTCATGGTCACGTAGACCACGTAGTTCAAACGGTAGAAGATCCATCCGCCTCGGCTGACTGATGCTTCCGCCAGAAGCAAGGCCAGCGGGACCGCGAGCAGGTGCCAATCCCGGTCCCATCGGAATCGGTCGAACAGCCAGTACAGAGACAGCAGAATCGAAATCGTCAGACCGCTGCACAGCAGCTCGGAGATGGCGTAGAGGTAGGCATAGGTGGTGCTGCTGGCGCCCATGACCGACGCCACGTACAGGTTCAGGCAGCCGAAGAATGCGCTCGCCCCGACGTATGCGAATACCAGGGGATAACGTGTGAATAACTTGTTCTTGTGGCCGAGATAACAGATACAGCCCCAGATGCCGACTTGGATGATCCAGGTAGCGTAGTGGATCTCTGAGAACTGCATTGGAAAATCCTTGCCCCGTTCGCCTCGAATAGTAAACGTCGCAGGCTGGCTGGGGCAAGGGTTTTCTCAGCGGGAACCTCCGGACGGAGGATCTCCGGTACACCAGGGCGGGCATTCCGGAAGGGGTGGGGCCTGGCAGCAGTAGGCAGCAGCGCCGCCGGACGTTTGTTGGACCGTGGTCGCCGCCAGAGTGAACACCAGACACACCAGAGCTAGAAACAGCAGTCTTCTCGCTTTCATTACAGACCTCCTCTCGATCCTGGGCTCTCCCGACATTGGGAGCTGGAAGCCGGTAGCTGCCGCGCGCGAAGAACGTGGGACAGATGCCTCACGGTCATTGGAGGTTTGCGGGGTGCCGGAGAACAATGACATGGTCTTCGCGTCGCAGCGTGCGAACCCTCGGGCGGAAGGAGGACCGCAGTGGGCTACGGCGATTAGCACGATAGCACAATCGAAATCGGAGGGGATGGGCTATTCCTGGGCCGGCAGCGGCCCTTGGGCGGCCAGTTCCGGGTCGGGGAGCCTACCCGGCGGTAGCGCCTACGCGGAGTGCTCGCATCCGGTTGATCGCCGCTCCGACCTCGAAAGGCCGTGGTCGGGCCAGGTTGCCGACCTTGAAGGGCGAGAGCACATCCAGGCCGTTCCTGTCGAGCTGCTCGTCCAGCCATTTCAACCCGTCGGCCAGCGATCCTCCCCGGGGGAAGAACTCCCGCGCCAGCAGGTGGATGGCCAGCCCCGTGGCTCTCGTCTGCCCGCGGTCGATGAGCTGCTCGACCAGCGCCAGGTCGATCGTCTCCCTGCCGTAGAAAATGGTGTGGCAGCCGCGCGCGTCGATCTTGACGGCCCGCTTGCCGCGCCGCGCGTCGAAGCTCGAGGCAAGGGGCTTGCGCCGCGGCAGTTCGCCGAAGGGGAGAGGGGCTTCGGGGAGCCGGCCGGAGGGATGTTCGCGGATGAGTTCCGCCACGCGGCCGGTCATCTCGCGGGGCCGGTAGGCGGCCATCTGGATCACCCGGTCGGCCGCGTCGAAGTAGTCCCCCGACCCGCCCGTGACCAGGATCGTGGAGGCCCCGTGCCGCTCGAGCAGCTCGCGCACCCGGTCCACCAGGGGCGTGATCGGCTCCTGGGACTTGGAGATCAGCCGTTGCATGCGGGCGTCTCGGACCAGGAAGTTGCTGGCCGAGGTGTCCTCGTCGATCAGCAGCAAGCGGGCGCCCATTTCCAGCGCCTCCACGATGTTGGCGGCCTGGGAAGTGGAGCCGCTGGCGTTGGGCGTCGAGAAGGCACGCGTGTCGCGCCCCAGCGGGAGGTTGTCGATGAAGGCGGAGATGTCGACACCCTGAATCGAGCGGCCGTCCTCGGCCCGGATCTTGCAGGCGTTGCGGTCGGTGAGCACCCATTCGCGGCCGTCCCCCGGCAGGTGCTCGTACACGCCCCGCTCGAGCGCCCGCAGCAGCGTCGACTTGCCGTGAAACCCGCCCCCCAAGATCAGGTGCACCCCGGCCGGCAGGCCCATCCCCTCCAGCGGCCCGGCGTGGGGCCGTTCCAGCCGGCAGCGCAGCTGGGGGGGCGAGGCGAAGGGGACCGCGTCGTCGCCGGCCAGGGGCCGGTCGTCGACCCCGCTGCGGCGGGGTAAAACAGCGCCGTCGGCGACGAAGGCCACCAGCCCGCGCTCGGCCAGCTGGCGCCGCAAGGCCTGCTGATCCTCGTGCGTTTCCACTTGCCGCCGCAAGTCGGCGGCGGGCAGGTTCTCGAACAAGAGGACTCCCGCCAGGATCAGCGGCAGCTCCTCGAAGAGCATTTCCTCGGCCTGGCGGGCCAGCACCCGCCGGCCCGCGGCGGGCAGGCCCACCGTGAACCGAACCTCCAGGCTCTCCGGGGTGAGCAGGACGCTGTTGCGCTCGAGCACCTGCTGGCCGCCGCACTCGATCTCGATCCGGCCGCTGCCGCCCGTCCCCCGGCTTCCGCGCACCTGCAGCGCTGCCTGGTGGGCGAAGCGTCGCGCCAGGAAGTCCCCGGCCGCGATCCGTCCCGAGCGGGTGGCGGCGTAGCCGGGGGGCAGGCCCGAGTCCGCCGTGGCAATGCGGGCGCTGAACCGGCTGGGTGCCGCGAAGGGATCCCCCTGCACGTGGTCGATCGAGAGCCGGTAGCGGGGGAAGGAGTACTCCCCCTGCAGGCCCTTGTACGCCTTGTACCCGCGCCCGTCGATCCGGCGCAGCGCTTGCCGCAGGTCTTGCGAGGTCCTCATGCCGGCGTCAGGGTACGGTCACCGGCAGGCAGGCCAGCTGTCCGGGCCTCTGCAGCAGCACGGTGATGGAGTAGCGGCCGTCCAGGGAGAGCAGCTCGAACTCGAGCTCGAGGGTGTAGTCCGCCTGCGAGTTGCTGCCGCTGGCGGCGACCGACGGGTGATAAGTGCCGGCGTCCAGCTGCCGGCTGATCCGGAAGTTGCCGCCGTCGCCCCTGTCGTCGTCGCTGGCGATCCCGGTGCAGTCCTCTCCCAGCGCGCCCACGGGTTTGCCGTCTCCGGTGGTGAACGTCGTGACCGTCCCCGTCGCCTCCGAAGGCCGCCCGTCCCGTCACCGAGCTGTTCAGCTCCAGATCGGAGGCGCTGTCGCAGTCGTCGCCGAAGTCGTCCGGCGGCGGCGGTGCGTTTATGATGATTGGGGAGTTCTGCTCGCGGGTCGTCAGCACCGCGCCCTGGGCGTTGACGAACTCGAAGAAGATGCGGGCCTGGAACTCACCCCCGGGAGCGTCGTTGGCGGCCGTCAGACGATACTGGATGGTCACCGACGTGGCCAAACGGTCGGCGCTGTTGAACGCGAAACCGAGGAATTCAGGGAGCGTGGGCGTAGCCACCACGGCCACGACCGACTCGGGAATGGCTCCGTAGCGGACGATTACGGTTTGGATCCGTCCCGGCATCAGGAACACCGGATCGCCCCTGCCGGCAGCGCCGAGGTGAGTGCGCCCAGAACGGACACGAGAATCCCGAAGATGCGTGAACGTTTCATTGTAGGCTCCCCTGGAAAAGCATCGTGACTTGTTCCTCGGCGATCAATTGAAGAATTGTCGCATGTTGAAATGAAAACATCGAACGCCGTTCCACCGCCCCCCCTCTCGGTGCTGCTGCCGGTTCACGACGCCGGGCCTTTTCTGCTTCCCTGCCTGCACAGCCTGCAGCGGCAGACGTGGACGGACTTCGAGGTGGTCGCGGTGGACGACGGGAGCCGCGACGGATCGCAGCACGTCCTCGACGGCTGGGCGCGCTCCGACTCGCGGGTGCGGGTGATCCATCGTCCGCACGGCGGCCTGGTGGAAGCGCTCAACGCGGGCCTCGACGAGTGCCGGGGAGAGTGGGTCGCGCGCATGGACGCCGACGACATCGCCCATCCGCGGCGCTTCGAGCTGCAGCTGGAGGCCGTCGGACGCGACCCCGGGTTGGACGTCGTCTCCTCCTTCGTGGCGCATTTCCCCCGGCCCCAGGTGGCCGAGGGCGTACGGATCTACGAGGAGTGGCTCAACGGGTTGTGCAGCCACGAGGAGATCGTGCGGGAGCGTTTCATCGAGAGTCCGCTGCCGCACCCGTCGGTGATGCTGCGCCGCCGTCGGCTGGAGCAGCTGGGCGGATACCGGGAGCGGGGCTGGCCGGAAGACTACGACCTCTGGCTGCGCCTGGAGCGGGCCGGCGCCCGCTTCGGGAAAGTCCCCCGCAAGCTCCTCTTCTGGCGCCAGCACCAGGGCCGGCTGACCTGGCGGGACCGGCGCTACCGGGTGGAGCGGTTCCTCCAGTGCAAAGCCCACCACCTGGTACGCGGTCCGCTGGCGGGCGGGCGGCGTCTGATCGTGTGGGGCGCGGGCAAGACGGGCCGGCGCCTGAGCAAGCACCTGGTTCGATTGGGAAGCCCTCCCGAGGCCTTCATCGACATCGACGGCAGCAAGATCGGCCGGCGAATGCGCGGGGCGCCGATCTTCGCGCCGGACGAACTGCCGCGTCTGCTCGAGCGGGGCCCGTTCGTGATTCTGAGCTGCGTGGCCTCCCGCGGCGCACGCCGCATCATCCGGGAGCAGCTTGGGCAACTGGGACTGCGCGAGGGCGCCGATTTCTGGTGTGTGGCCTGAGTGCCTACCGAGGGTGCTGCAGCACCCCGTCACGGACCCAGACCTGATCTCCCACCCGGACGCTGGCCTCGGGAAAGAAGTTCCAGCGGACATATCCGCCCGATACCGCGCCCCCCAGCTCGGTGTTGTCCCCCAGCGAGAGCCGGACCACGCCGGCGCCGTAGCCGTAGTAGGGGATCCAGGCGTTGGTTTCGGGGATGGCGAGCAAGGGGTTGAAGCCCAGGGCGAACTCGCGGAAGGAGCGCGCCGCCGCGCCGCCCGCCTCGAGTTCGGCGGCCACCGCCTCGCGGCCGCGGCCCGCGTCCATTTCCACCAGCTGTCCCGCCGCGAAGCGGAGGCGCAGGTCCTGT
>JBFGHG010000079.1:0-8604 GCA_041578395.1 Acidobacteriota bacterium | reverse complement strand
GGGGGACGAGGCGGTGCGCCAACCCAAGCTGGGGGTCTTCATCCAGAAGCTCAGCGCGGGAGAGGAAGCGATTGCGGCGCTCGAGGAGAGCCTGGGGATGACGATCGAGGAGGTGGAAAAGGACCTCCGCAGCTACATCCGGGACCGGAGCTTCTACTACGCCACCTCGAAGCTCGAGGATTTCGAGGTGGAGACCGGGATCGAGGTCCAGCCGCTGGAGGAGGCGGAGGTGGAGGTCCGGCTGGGCGACCTGCTGCTGGCGTCCAACCGGACGGACGAGGCCCTGGCCCGCTACGAGGCGGCCGCTGCTCTGGCGCCCGATTCGCCGCGCGTGTTCGAAGCCAAGGGGTTGCTGGCCGTGCGCAAGGGCGAGAGCGAGGAGGCCCTCCGGCAGCTGGCGGCGGCCGCCGAGCGCGGCTCCGCCAACTACCTCGTTCACTACCACCTGGCCGAGCTGGTGCTGGAGGACGACGCGGTCGAGCTGGAGTTCGCGGAAGTCCCCCGGCTGCGCGAGCGGATCTCGAGAGCGGTCGAATTGGCCCCGGGGTTCGCGCCGGCGCATCACCTGCAGGGGAGGCTGTCGCTGAAGTCGGGACAGGACCTGGAGGGCGGGATTGCCGCGGTGCAGCAGGCGGTCCGGCTGAAGCCTCAGGAGGCCTACTACCGGGTCACGCTGGCCGAGCTGTTCTTGAAACAGGACAACCGGGACTCCGCACGGGCCCTGCTGGAAGGGCTGAAGCGCGCGGACGATTCGTCCTATGGACGGTACGCGGAGGGCCAGCTGGAGTACCTCGATTTCCTGGACCGCCGGGAGCGGGAGGCGAAGGCCTTCGCGGAGAAACGGGCCGAGCTGCGGGCCCGGGAGACGGCCCCGGAAGGACCGCGGCCGGAGGAGGCCCCCCAACCGACGCCCGAGGCGGCGCGGGACGTCCCGGACCCTGCTGCGGAGCCACGGCCCGAACCCGATTTCGAGCCCGAAGTTCCCAGCTGCCGCCCCGCCTTCGCCAGCATCCACGGCCGGCCCCCCATTCAGGGCCGCCTGACGCACATGGAGTGCAGCGGGCCGCAGCCCGTCTTTCTGGTGGAGATCGAAGGGCAGGTGGAGCGGTTGGTGGGCGCCGACCCGGAGCAGTTCCCGCTCTTCAGCTGCCAGGCGGGGGTGGCCGTGCAGTGCGGGCCGCTGGAGGGCGAGGCGACCGTCTACTTCGTCCCGGGGCACGAGCGGGACGCGGAGGCGAACGCCTTCAAGATCATCGCCCTCGAGTTTCGGCCGCGGTGATCGGACGCATCGCCGGGGCGGCCAGCCGGCCCGAGCATCTCAATTGACGTCGACGTCTCTGCCGAGGTCGACGGGAGCCGAAGACACACACATCGCGTAGGAGTTGACGGCGCAGGTAACCCCGAACTGCCCCAGACGTTTTCGTTTCAGATAGAGGAGAACGGCTGCCAGCACCAGCACCAGAAACAGAACACCGCGGTGCAGCTGGTCGGCACCGCCGACCAGATACCAGAAATCCAGGAAGGCGAGAAGCCCGAACCCCAGCATCAGCACTTCACACTGGCGCCCCTCGGACCGCAGCTCGAGGATCTGACGAGTAGCCGACGGGGCCACAAGGCGGAGCTGATCCCGGATGAGGTGCAAGTCAATCCTCTCGATGTGATCCTCGTGGACCTCGCGCGCCGGGTGGGCGTGGTGATGCTTCGACTCTCCCGCCCTGCTCGCCTCGTGGCTCGATCCGATCAGCGAGCACTGGCACTCGAGGGCGGAGCGGAGAAGTTCCTCGAAATCGATCACCTTCGGTTCCTGTTTTCGCAATCGGTCACGGGTCCAGTCCCAGGCTTCGGACAGGAGGAAACTGAGGAGATACGCGGCGAGAATCCAGGCGAGTCCCCCCACCAGTCCGATCTTCAAACTCTGGACGTTGGTCACGAAGTGCTCGACCCCTTGCGCGTGCAGTTCTCGAGCAGCCAGGGAAGCCTCAGCACCGTCCACAAGACGGCCAGGAGAATGGAGCCCGGAACGATTCTGGCGAGAAAGTCATAGAAGAACTGTGCAAACCAGCTCGGCATTCGAGATCCTCCGTTCAACGCCTCCAGGCGAGTCAGGACGCTTCACACGGCCGCCCCTACCCTGAAGGGGTCGGCACCCGGATCTTCCGCCGCATCGGATCGATGTCGGGGATGCACCACGAGCCCGCCCCTGGCGGCAAGCCGAGACTTGGGTGCGGGGGACGATGGAGCCGAGGCGGGAACAGCGGCTCGGCGGATCCTGGACAGCTCCCGTCTACGCGCCCAGCACCAACGGAGAAAAGACGATCAAGACCGCCACGATCAGCGCCACCACGATCAGCGACAGCACCACGTCCAGGACGGTCCAGCTGCTCCGCGAGCGCTCCCGGTCCTCGGCGACGGTGGTGGAGTAGGTCAGCCCGGCCAGCTGCTCCTTCGAGGGCGGAGGCGTGAGCAGGCTGACGGCCACCAGGATCACGTTGCAGACCGCGAACAGCAGGATCGCGAAGTGCAGGAAGTTCATCTCCCCGAGGGTGCGCAGCGGCCCGCTCATCGAGTCCACGTACAACTCCGACACCAGCCGGGTCATCCCCAGCACGAACCCGCCCGACAGCGCGGCCATCGCCCCGCTGGCGTTGATGCGGGGCCAGAACAGGCCCAGCAGGAACACGGCGGCGATCGGCGGGGCCAGGTAGGCCTGCACGCTCTGCAGGTAGGTGTACAGCTGCCCCGAGATGTTGCGCATCACCGGGATCCAGAGGATGCCCAGCACGACCACGACTCCCGTCGCGATCCGCCCCACGTTGACGATGCGCCGCTGGGAGGCCTGGGGGCGCAGCTTCTGGTAGATGTCGATGGTGAACAACGTCGAGCAGGAGTTGAAGACGGCAGCCAGCGAACTCATCAGGGCCGCCAGCAGCCCGCCGGCGACCAGTCCGCGGACGCCGGCCGGCAGCAGCTGCTGCACCATGGCCGGAAAGGCCTGGTCCGATTCCGCGAAGGTGAGCTGGCCGGTCTTGGCCAGCGCGTAGGCGACCACGCCCGGAATGATGAAGATGAAGAACGGGAGCAGCTTCAGGTAGGCGGCGAAGATCGTCCCGCGCCGGGCCTGCTGCTCGTTTTCCGCCGCCAGCGTACGCTGCACGATGTACTGGTCGGTGCACCAGTACCAGAGCCCCACGATGGGGGGCGCGAAGACCATGCCGGTCCAGGGGAACTCGGGGTGGTCGGCGGGCAGGAACATGTTGAAGTGGGCGCCCCCGGCGATCTCCACCAGCTGGCCGAACCCCCCGATCTTGCTCAGTCCGATCAGGGTCACCGTGACCGAGCCGGCGATCAGGACCATGGCCTGCATGGCCTCCGTGTACACGACCGCCCGCAGCCCGCCGAAGATGGTGTAGATCCCGGTCAGGACCACGATGGTCAGCGCCCCGGTCCAGAAGTCGATCCCCATCAGGGTCTGAAAAACGACCGCCCCCGCGTAGACGGTCACCGACACCTTGGTCAGCACGTAGCCCAGCAGCGTGATCAGCGAGAGCAGCCAGCGGGCCGAAGAGGAGTACCGCTTCTCCAGGAATTCGGGCATCGTGAAGACGCGGCTGCGCATGTAAAACGGCACGAAGACCCAGCCCAGCAGCAGCACCAGCCAGGAATGCAGCTCGTAGTGCCCCAGCACCACCCCCGACTCGGCCGCCGTTCCGGCCAGTCCGACCACGTGCTCGGACCCGATGTTGGAGGCGAAGATGGAGGCTCCGATGACGAACCAGCCCACGTGGCGCCCGGCCAGGAAGTAGTCGGCCGCCGAGTCGGTCTTCTGGCGCAGGACCCACCAGGCGATGCCGCCCAGCAGGAGGAAGTAGAGCGCGATGACGACCCAGTCCAGGGCGTGCATGATCGTTCCTCGTCCGCGAGTTGTCGATCGAAACGCCGGACGGGCGCGTCCGCCCTGAGCCGCCCCGGCCTCCCAAGGTCGCGGCAGACCCCTCGGGCGCGCCGGTAGTCTCTACCACGCATTCCCGACTGTCAACCGGGCGGCCCCCCCTTTCAGTACAGGAACAGGGAGCGGAGTTGGGCCTCCACCGCCGACAGGAAGCGGGCTCCGCCGAACAGGGTGTAGGACACTACCGGCCGTGCCGAGAGGACTTCCAGGTACCCCCGTTCCTGCTCGAACCCTTCTCCGAAGAAGCGGGGCTCGTCCAGAAGGCCGGAGACCCGGTTGCGCGCCGTCAGAAACGGATTCCCGAAGGCGCTGGGGGGGCCGGCCGACTCGAAGGCGATCACAGTCCCGGACGGGAACTGCCGGAAGGGGTCCAAAGGGCCCACATCGGCGAGGGCCAGACCCTGGAAGATACGGGCGCGGCGGGACTGGGCCACTTGCAGGAAAGTCGCTGAACCTGACGGGTGGGCCACCAGGGGAAGCGTCGAGGCCGTGGAACCGTCCGCCGACTGGTACTCCACCACGGCCAGCCAGGAAGGCCACTCCGAAACGGCGGACTCCACTGCGGCGGTGACCTCGAGCCAGCCCTGCCGCGTCCCGCCCGCCTCCTCGCCCAGCACGGACAGATCCAGCAGGCGCAACTCGCCCGCCGACAGCAACACCTCCAGCTCCAGGGGGTCTCCACCGCCGTCGTCGAAATAGCGGACCGTCGCCAGCAGGGGCTTGGCACCGGTATTGAGCAGGCGCAGACGCGTCGTCCCCACCTCCCCGAAGAAGGCGTGCGGGGACCAGAGGCGGTCCGCATACTGCACGGGCAGTCCCGGCAGGGTCTCGAAGGTCTGGGCGCCGACGATCCACCCGAAACCGCGCAGCGGGCGATCGGCGTCCACCTGCAGGGTCCCGTCCTGCAGGTCCGGCCCGGGGAGGACCTCCGGGACCGGGGCCCAGATGGATCCCCGCGGCGGGAGCACGCGCCGGGCCGTGCGCAGCGTCCCACCCTGTTCGTCGCGGAGCACCAGGGAGACGTCTGCCGCCGACGCGGGATCGGGGTTGAAAAGGAAGAGATAGGTCTGCCGCCCGCCGGCCGTCTGCACGCGGGGCAGAAAGAGCCTCTGGCTGTCCATCTGCACTCCCCCAACTCCGTCCAGACGTTCCAGCTGGGTGTCCCCCAGCAGGAAGAAGCCCTCCAGGCCGGCCCCGGACGAGCTTAGCAGCGCGGTCTGGCCGGCGCTCAGGAACTCGCTCGTCAACCGTGCCGTCTGAGCGCCCGAGGGAAGGGACTCCTCGAGCTGGGACGTCTCCCGGGTGGTGCCGTCCTCGTCGATCCCCTCCAGGCCCACCTGCGCAGGGGAATCGGCCCGGTTGAGCAGCGCGAAGCCGACGAAGGAGTCGGCCACGGGAAGGGCGCGGGGGACCACCAGCACTCCCGCGGGGAAGGGGGAGGCGCCGATCGCGATCACCGAGGGATCGGCGCTCCCCGGCAGATCCGGGTCGTCGCTGAGAGCACGGGCCCCCAACGGGTCGTCCTGGCGGGTGAGCACTCCCTGGGTGGCCAGGTCACGGCCTGCGGTGCCGTCCAGCACTTCCGCCGCGATCTCCAGCAAGATCTCTTCCGCCAGGGCACCGCTCCAGGTGACCGAGTCGAAAGCCGGGCCCGCGAACACCTCGCCGCTCGAGGCGGACGCCTCCACCAGGCGCAGGCCCAGCGGCAGCGCCTGCTGGTAGCGATAGACGGCTTCCTCCGCTCCCGCCGGCTGGGCGGCGGGGCTCAGGCGGACCGAGATCCGGACCGTCGACCGCGGAAAGGCGCCGGTGGAGACCTCCTGGACGATGGAAACATCCAGCTCGGGGACGCTCTGCCGGACCCGCTGGTAGACGCCCCCCTGCCCGGCGACCAGCAGACGCCGGCCGTCCGGCGAAAAACGGACCTGCCGGACGTACGGACTCTCCAGACCCTCGACCGGCGTCCAACTCGCACCCCCGTCCCGGCTCTCGAACAGGCCTTCTCCATCGGTGGCTGCGTACACCACGGCCGGGTCGTCGGGATCGACGGCCAGGTCCTGGATGGCCAGCGTCGTCGGCCGGGTCAGCTCGGTCCAGACTCCGCCCGCCTCGGGGCTGCGAAACACGCGTCCGAAGCGCGAACCAGCGTAGACCGCTCCGTCGGGGCCCTCCTCGAGGGTCAGGATGTTGCGATCAGCCAGGCCTTCGTTCGCCTCTACCCAGGCACCTCCCGATTGGGACGAGAAGAAGACGCCCTGGACGCTGGCCAGCAGGACCCGGTCCGGATCGGCGCGGCTGAGCAGGAGGTCGGCAGCCAACTCTCGAAATCCACCCGTCACGTCCTCCCAGCTGACGCCCGCGTCGCGGCTGCGCAAGACGCTGGTACTGGGGCCGAAAATGGTCGGCCCCGAGCGGACTGCGGCCAGCACGAGGCCCGGCACGGACGGGTGCGCGCCCAGGGCGCGGACGGTGCTGCCCACGACCAGGTCCCAGTGCAGGCCCGCGTCGCGGCTTCGGTACACCCCAAACAGGCTGCCGGCCAGCAGCAGGTTGGAGTCCGCGGCGTCGACGGCCAGCGAGGTGCCGGTGAGTCCGTCCAATTCTCCCTGGATCGGCTCCCAGCGGGCTCCGGTGACGGTCTTGAAGGCGCCTCCCACCCCCGAGCCGTGCATCACCAGCGGGTTGATCGGATCGAATGCGAGCCGCAGCAGGGCCCGGGCCCGCAGTCCCGCCAGCGACTCTTGCCAGGTGGATCCGGAGTCGGCGCTCACGAAGGTGCCGCCGGCAGTCCCGGCGAAAATCGTGGCGGGGTCCGCCGGGTGGTACGCCAGCCCTCGAACGGAGACGTTGAAGATGTTGGGGATGGTGACGCGGCGCCAGGTCTGGCCCCCGTCGCGGCTCCGGATCAGCGACGGCGAGGCGTCCACCAGGATCTGGGCCGGGTCGGTGGGGTGCAGCGCGATGAAGCCGACCGGTCCGGCTACTTCCGGGCTGGCCTGCAGCAGGTTGGCCCAGCCCTGTTCCTCGAGCGCGAGAAGTCCGCTGAAGCTGGCCACCAGGGGCTCGCCGGACGCCTGGACGGCGATGCGCCCCGGCGGGCGGGCTTCGAAGGGGAAAAAGAGGTCGGACCAGGTGTTTCCGCCGTCCAGACTTCTGAAGACGCTGGTGGAGGCCGCCGCGTAGATCACATCCGAATCGAGCGGGCTGACCGCCAGCCCACCCACGGTCAGGTTGTCCAGGCCGTCGTTGGAGACCGTCCAGGTGGCCCCGCCGTCCTCGCTTCGAAAGACGCCGGAGTCCGCGGTACCGGCGTAGATTCGGCTGGGGTCGGCGGGGTCGGCCGCCAGCACCAGCACCCACTGGTTGGGGATTCCCAGATCCACCGGCTGCCAGGTGTCTCCCCGGTCGACGCTGCGAAACAGACCGTGGCGGCGGGTACCGGCCAGTACCGCATCACCTGCGCTCACCAGCGCAGTCACGTTGGGATCGGTGAGGCCGGATGCCAGCCGGGTCCAGGAACCCCCGCCGTCGAGGCTGCGGAAGACTCCGTTGGCGCTGGCCGCCAGCACCCGCTCGGGGTCGGCAGGGGAGAAGACGAACGGGCCCAGCGGTCCCCCCTCCGGACCGATCCAAACCCAAGCGGACTCGGCACCAGCGGTGAGTGGCCGCTCCAGTTCCGGGGGCGTCGGGGGGTGGGACTCTTCCGCACGGGCGTGGACAGTCGTCCATGACGCCAGCCACAGTAGCAGTGGGATCATCCGGATGTGGTGCATGCGAGAACCTCCTGATGCGTAAGAATTAGCATTTTCCCGGCCCCCGGAGCAAGCGGATTCGAACGGGTCGCGCGGGGTGCTTCCCGGCGAGCGCTGCCGGGGTCCCCCATTTCGTTCGGGACGGGATGTTCGGTTTGCTGACTCCGCAGCTCGGGCCTATACTCGTCGGCGACCATCGAGGAGGGAATCCATGACCGGAAAGCGTATGCTCGTCCTGGTCGGCGCTCTGGCGGGAGCGACGACCGCATCGCTCCTCTCGGCGGCGGAACTGCACCCGCCCCGGCGCCTCCCGCAGCCGCACGTGGTGGCCGGCGGCGGTTTTGCCACCGACATCGTCCTGCTCAACAGCTCGACGACCACCTGCGAGTTCGCCGTGGTCGCCCACCGGGAGGCGGGCAGCCTGGCGCGCGAGGTCGTGGTGGATGGACGCCCCGGGGGTGTGCGGGCGGGTTTTCTGGACCCCGGCATCGGGAGGGAAATCTCGATCGAGTCGCCCGACGGGCGCTACGTGGGGGCCGTGAGCGTGGACGTGTGGACTCCCGGGTGTTTCAACGCGTTCTCCGTGCAGACCCGGACGCGGGTCTTCGGGCCCGGCGGAGCCTTTCTGGACCAGTTCTCCTACTCGACTCCGCGGCCGCTGGGGCCGGGAGAGTGCGCCCTGGCGGCGACCCGGGTCGACACGGATTCGACCGCCGGCCGGGTGCGTGTCCCCGGCTTCGCCAGCGCGTCGCTCGAGAAGGTCGCGGATGCGCGGCTCTGCCATACGCTCTACGACGATGAAGGGCGGCCCCTTGGCGACCCCGTCTGTTTCCCCACCGACGGCAGCCATCAGGCGCGGTTGCTGAGCGACGTGTTCGGGGCCGGTGCGAGCGGCACTTCCTG
>JBFGHG010000078.1:0-8634 GCA_041578395.1 Acidobacteriota bacterium | reverse complement strand
TCACTGGGCATGGAGAACACGCACTTTCACGACGACCACAAGCACGTCGTGGCACGGCGGGCGGCGGGCTACCGGCGGCTGGACGAGGGCGGCTTCGAGATCTCGATGACCACGCTGGACATGGTCGGCGACGGCGGCCTGCTCACCACGGTCGACGACCTGCTGGCCTGGGACCGGAGCTTTACCGACGATCCGCTGGGCATCGTCCCCACGATGCTGACGCGCGGCACCCTCAACGGCGGCGAGCAGATCTCTTACGCCTTCGGGCTGGGCGCGGGCTCCTACCGGGGCCTGACGACCGTGCGCCACGGCGGCGCCTTCGTGGGTTTCCGGGCCGACATCCTTCGCTTTCCCGAGCAGCGCTTCAGCGTGATCTGCCTGTGCAACGTCGCCCAGAGCCGGCCTTCCACGCTGGCCAACCAGGTGGCGGAGGTGTTTTTGGGCGAGCTGATGGAGCCCGAGGCGGAGCCGGCTCCCGATGCTGCCGCTGAGACCGGAGCCGAGGCCGAGCCGTTCGACCCCGCGCTGCTGGACGACTACCCGGGCAGCTACCGGGTCGAGCCGGAACTGCTGCTCGAGATCACGCGCGAAGGAGACCGTTTGTTCGGGACGCCCGACGACGGGGACCGGCGCGAACTCCATCCGGCGGGAAGCGACCGCTTCGAGGTCCCGTCGCTGAGCGCCACGCTCACCTTCGAGCGGAGCGAGGCCGGAGACGTCAGCGGACTGGTGATCGACTTCGGCAGCCGCCGCACCACCGCCCCGCGCGTCAGCGACCGGCCCCTGGCCGGCGACGAACTGGCGCCTTACGCCGGGACCTATTTCAACGAGGAGCTGAACGCGAACTACCTCTTTTCGCTGGAGGAGGGGAAGCTTCGGGTCCGCGTGGGACGCCGGCTTCCGGAGGACGTCGTGGTCCGTGAAAGCGGCCACGGCGGGTGCGAGCTGGGAACGATCCGGTTCGAGCGTTCCGGCAACGGCCAGGTGGCAGGGTTCGTGCTGCAGGCGGGCCGGGTCCGCAACCTCCGCTTCGTCCGGCGCTGAGACGCGCACTGGGGAATTTCTCCCCGGAGAACCTCCGCATCCAGCCCGGACACAATCCAGGCCCCCTTCTTTCGATACTCCCTCAAACTCCTCTTTCATAACCACTTACAGCCCTCCACCCGAGACTCGGAACGGGAATTGCGCTCTCCATGTTCCGCATGCCTGCTCCGAGAGCGGCGAAGGAGGTCTGGATGAGGGAACTCGATGGTTCGTACGCGACACCGGGAGTTCTCCACGTTCCGGACCCCCTTCGCCGCTTCGTTTCGGGAGCACTCGCTTCTCTGATCGTCCTGGCCGCCGCGAGCGCGCTGCTGAGCGCGGGAGGCCCCCGCCTGGTCTCGCCCGACGGCCTGCCGGTCACCTGGGACGCGGATCAGCCGGTGGCCTTCGCCATCGACGACGGCCCTTTGGGCCCGCTGGACCGGGAAGAGGCCGCTGCGGCGATCCGGCGCGCCTTGCAGAGCTGGGAGGCGATCCCGGCTTCATCGGTCACCTTCTCCGAACATGGCCGGCTCCCCGAGGACGTCGGCGCCGACAACTTCGACGCCTACCTGGCCGGAGACACCGGCGCCAACCCCCTGATCTTCGACCACGACGGCAGCCTGCTCGACCGGCTGCTGGGAGTGGGGGCCGCGGACACGGTGCTGGGGCTGTCCGACGTCAGCCGGGTGGACCTGGAGCGGGCCCGGCTGCTCTCGGCGTGGATCGTGTTCAACGGGCGGCTGCTGGGCCGGGACTCCCTCGAGCGGGTGGCGCTGCACGAGATCGGCCACCTGCTGGGGCTGGACCACACCCAGGCGGCGCGCGACCTGGCCGAAAACGGGAGTACGGCCGACGATGGGCTGGTCCCGATCATGTATCCCTTCATCCTGCCGCACGGCACTTTGATGCCGCGCGCCGACGATGCCGCCTGGCTCTCCTGGATGTATCCCGGCGTCGGCTCGGGGCTGGAGTTCGCCTACCTCTCCGGCAGCGTCCTGACAGCCGCTGGAGCGCCCCTGCCGGCGGTCAACGTGGTGGCCGTGCCGGTGTCGGGCGGCAGGGAAGAAGCGGCGGAGTCGGTGTCGGCGCTCAGCGGCGTCCTCGAGCCGGGCTCGGGAGACTTCCTGATTCCCTTCCCCGCCGGCGGCGAAGTGCACCTGTACATCGAGCCCCTGGACGTCCGTTTCCGGGGCGTCAGTTTGATCGGGCACAGCGAGCCCGGCTACGCCCCGTTCCCGCGCGACTACTACAACGGAGAAGGCGAGTCGGGGTCGAGCCTGGATTCGCCCACCGAACGCGTGGCCCTGGCCCTGACGCCGGCCGAGACGCTCTCCGGCATCGAGATGCGCGTCAACGACCCGCACGGCGATCTGGTCTTCCCCGCCAGCTTCGACCCTCGGCCGTCGCGCGGAGTGGAGACCTTCGTGGGAGTCGCACTGTTCAATCCGGCAACCACGCACAGCGCCGTCGAGATCGAGGCCTTCGACGCCGACGGGGAGCTGGAAGCGGAGGCGGAAACGCCGCTGGAGCCTGGAGCGCAGCGGGCGTTCCTGACCCGCGAAGTGATCCCCTCCGGGCGGGAAGCCGCCATGGTTCGAGCACGGGCGGAGCAGACGCCGGTGCAGGGTTTCTTCATGCTGGGCGACGTGGACCTGGCCCGGCTGGACGGGATCGGAGGCGAGCTGGCGGCGTCTCCAAGCCTGCACTTCACCATCGCCACTCCCGGGGTCGAGGACCGGGTCACTCTGTTCGTCTTCAATCCCGACGAGCACGAGGCCGCCGCGGCAGTGGCCAGCCTGAACGACACCGTGGGCCGCCTGGTGGCCGAAGTCCCGCTCACCTTCGCCCCTTCGGCGTCGATCTCGGTTTCGCTCGAGGAGCTGTTCGGCGCCGGGGTCTCGGTCGACCAGGGGTCGGTGCGCATCGAGGCCGACCGGCCGTTGCAGGGGTTCCAGGTGCTGACGGGGCCGGACACGCACTCCTGCCTGGCCGCGCAGGTGGCGCGCCCCGTCGGGCGGCTGCTGGCGCCGCATTTCTTCCTGAGCCCGGCCGGCGGAGGCAGCCGCATCCGCCTGCTCAACGCCGACGCCGACCCGGTGGTGCTCGAACTGAAGGCGCGGGACGCTCGGGGCGGCCCGATCGCCGGCAAGCTGATCCGCCTGCAGCCGGGCCAGCTGTTCGCCTGGGACCTGGGTCCGCTGCTGGGGCTGCACCCGGAGACGCTCCCGGAAACCCTGACCGGCTACCTCGAGATCGGCGTCAACCCCGGAACGGGACGGCGCGCGGCGGTGGTGGGAAGCATCGAGTTTCGCGCCAAGCGGGGACAGGTGTCCTCCACCCTGGCGCTCAGCAGCGGCGGATCGGCCGGCAGCCGCTTCCTGCACGTGGCGCAATCGCGCGCAGCGGGCATCTTCACCGGCCTGGCCAGCCTCAACCCCGGTCCGGAGACGGCCCGGGTCCGCATCGCCGTCCACGACCAGCAGGGGCGACCGGCGGCCGAGCGGGAAATCTCGATCGCGCCCGGCCACCGCCTCATGGACCTTCTGGACGGAGAACAGCTCTTCGGGCCCGGATTCGAACAGGTGAGCGGCCACATCGAGGTCACTTCCAGCCAGCCGCTGGTCAGCTTCGCGCTGTTCGGCGACTTCCAGTCGAGGTTCCTCTCCGCGATCGAGGCGCGCGTGGGAGTCCGCTGAGCCGGCATTGAACTTTTCGAGGGAAAAAGGAACTATCCGACAGCATGGACATCGTGTATCTCGCGTTCGCGGCCGTGGTCGCCCTGGCGGCCGTCGCCATCCTGCCCTGGAAGCAGTTGCATCCCCTCGGACGCGTGCTCTCGGCGATCGCACTGGCCCTGGCAGTTGCCGCGCTCTGCACGGTGTCCAGCCAGATATCGCTGATCAATGCTTTCGGACTCGTGTCCGAGGTCGACGACCCCGCCCCGATTCTGGCCGAGGCGTTTCAGCGCGCCATCGAGTTCACGATGGCGGGGCTGGGCGGGACGTTGGTGGTGGCCCTGCTGGCCGGAATCGTCTGGCTGGTCCACTCTCGCCGGGCGCCGTACTCGCCGCAGGGGCAGCTGATCCTGACGATTCTGCTGGTTCTCGTAGGGCTTGCCCTTCTTCTACAGCTGGGGCTGATCGAATACGCTTTTTCCGGGGTGAAGAAAGGCATTTTGATCTCGGTACCGGAAAGCCTCACCGACCGGCTCCCCGAGGGGGAGCAGGCGCTCGCCGTACAGCTCCAGGAAGCTCCGCTCGGGCAGGTCGCGGGAGACCTGAGCCAAACCATGGTTGTCTCCGTGGCCGCGGCGCTGGTCTTCGCCCTGGTGATGGGCGGCCTGGCGATTCTCGGACTGGTGATCAGCATCTGGGCCCACCGGGCCCGGCCGGACCCTGACACCGCCGAGCTGTACCGGACCACGCTGCCCGGCTGGACGAGGTCCGCCGTCTGGGTGCTCATCGGAGCGCTGGTCCTGGGATGCTCGATCCAGATCTACCGTCTGTGGCAACCCACGCACTGGCTGGCCCTGATCGACGAAGTGGACGAGCCGAGCTCCGCGCCCGCGCCCGAGCCCACCCTCGACGAGTTGTGGGTGCATCACGTCCGGCCCGCCTATCCGGAAGTGGCGCGCGAGCAAGGCGTGAACCGGCAGGTCCTGCTCCGGGTGACGGTGGACCCGCAGGGGAACGTGATCGACGCGCAGGTGGAACTGGGACATCCGCTGCTGAACCAGGCGGCGATCGACGCCGTCCTGCAGTGGAAACTGCGGCCGGAACTGCTGACCGGAGCCGAGGAGAATCAGTCGATGACGGTGGGCGTCGACTTCCAGTAGGAGTGCGGCGGCTTTACCGCCGCCTTTCCGGAATGGCGGGCAGGGATGCCCGCCCCACACTCAAGCGAGTTCCGCGGCCAGGCCCTCCCACTGCCGGTACAGCTCCGCCAGCCGCTTCTCGAGCTGCTCCGCTTCCTCCCCCAGGCGCTGCAGCTGCTCGTACTCGGAGCCGCCCTGCAGCGCCTCCAGCACCTCCCGCTTGCGCGACTCGAGCGAGGCGATCTCCTTTTCCACCCCGGCCAGCTTCAGTTCGCGCCGGCGACGCTCGTTCTTGGAGAGGCCGGTCTGAGCGGGAGGCTCGGCAGCGGGCGCTGACGCCGTTTTCCTCTCTTCCGCCTCCGGACGCTCCAGCAGCAGCGCTTCCAGCCCGCTCAGCTCCTCGAGCGGTTCGAGCCGTCCCCGCCGGATCAGCAGGAAACGGTCCACCACTTCCCCGACGAAGTACAGGTCGTGCGAGACCACCACCAGCGTCCCCCCGAACTCTTCCAGCGCCCGTTCCAGCGCCTCCCGGCTGTCGATGTCCAGATGGTTGGTCGGCTCGTCCATCAGCAGGACGTTGCAGGGATGGTAGAGCAGCCGGGCCAGCGCCAACCGGCTTCGCTCCCCTCCGCTCAGGGCGCCCACTTTCTTGTGAATCTCCTCCTCCCGGAACTGGAAACGCGCCGCGTAGGAGCGCAGCTGTTCGTCGGTCGCGGACAGGTCCAACTCGCGCAGGCAGTCGTAGACGCTGCGGCCGTCTTCGCCCAAATCGGGATTCTGCGAGAAGTACGCCGGCACCAAATGGGCGCCCCACTCCAGGCTCCCTGCCAGCAGCGGATGCTCCCGCATCAGACTGCGCAGCAGGGTCGATTTGCCGCTGCCGTTTCCCCCCAGGATCGCCAGCCGCTCACCCCGGCGCACCGTCAGCCGGACGTCCCGGATCAGGGGCTTGCCCGGGAAGCCGACCGTGACGCCCGTGAGCTGGAAGCTGAGCGCCCCGCCCCGCCCCGCCTCCGGGATCCGGACCGTGGGAGCGCCAGACGGATCGGGGGGGCGCGGGAGCCATTCGGTTTTCTCCAGCTGCCGACGCCGCGCCTGCGCCTGCTTCGTCTTCTGGCCGTACAGGTTGCGGCGGACGAACTCCTCGGTCTTCTCCTTCCACTCCTGCTGCCGGCGGTACTCCTTCCAGGCCTGATCGAGGCGTTCCCGCTTCAGGCGGCGCGAGGCGCTGAAGTGGCCCGGGTAGGCGTGCAGCGTGCCCCCCTCGATCTCCCAGGTGAGCCGGCTCACCCGGTCCAGGAAGTGGCGGTCGTGGCTGATCAGGACGAAGGGGCGGGGCTGCTCGGCCAGGTGTTTCTCCAGCCACAGGATGCCTTCCAGGTCCAGGTGGTTGGTGGGCTCGTCCAGCAGCAACATGCCGGCGGGCCGCAGCAGCGCCCGGGCCAGCGCCAGCCGGCTGATCTGCCCGCCGCTGGCATGGCCGCAGGGCAACTCGAGGTCTGCCGGCCGGAATCCCAGGCCCAGCAGGACGCCCTCGGTCCGGGCCCGGTAGTCGTATCCCCCCTCCAGCCGCAGCCGCGTGCGCAGGCGCTCGTACTCGGCCGCCGCGGACTCGCTGATCCCCTCCCCCTCGGCCATCTCGGCCTCCAGGCGGCGCAGCCGCTCTTCCCACTGCCGGAAACCGTCGAAGACGTGCAAGGCGTGCTCGAGCAGGGTCTCGGCCGCGTCGAACTCCGGGATCTGGCGGATGCGCGAGAACTCCAGCCCGGAGACGAGCAGGACGCGGCCCGAGTCCGGCTCCAGACGCCCCTGGATCAGGTCCAGCAGGGTCGTCTTGCCGCTGCCGTTGCGTCCGATCAGCCCGATCCGGTCGCCGGGGTTGGCCTGCACCGTCACGCCCGAAAAGAGGCGGGTGACGCCGAACTCCTTGGCTACGTTTTCCAGTCGGAAGAGCATGTCGGTCGAGAGGGTACTCTAACCGGCCTCGACTTCGGGGACGTCGATCAGGCCCGGGTTGAGCAGGTGCTTGGGGTCGTAGAAGCGCTTCCACTCCAGGAAAGCCGGCCAGAGTTCGCCGAAATGGGACTTCCAGCCGTCGTGATCGAAGTCCAGCCAGCCGGTCAGGTAGCGCTTCCCCCCGACCTGGGCGCTCAGCTCGGCGGCCTTGGCGATCATCGGCAGAACCATTGGCAGCGACTGCTGCGGGACGCAGGGCTGCAGGGCGAAGCCGAGCACCTGCTCCTCGGCGGGCAGCCTCAGCAGGGGCACCGTCGCGCCGCGTCCCGACAGGGGCCGGAGCAACACCTGCCCCCCATCCAGGAGGTTGCAGGGGAAGCTGCGCAGGACTCCCAGCACGAAGGCCGCCCCCTTGTTCCACGGCAGAAAGACCTCCAGCCAGGGGTGGGCCAGCCGCCAGCTGCCCGCCCTCCTCCACAAATCCAGCTGCGGCTCGAAGCGGCGCACGAACTCCTCGATCGAATAGTCGTCGTGCCCCAGCACGCGGTAAGGGCGCGCCCCCTCCGGAAGGGCGGCACAGTCGCGAGAGCCGCGAAACTCGAATCCGACCTGCACCGGGTAGAACCACTCGGCGAACGGCAGGGCCGCGTCCCCCACCTTGCGCAATCCCTGCCCGCAGGGGGAACAGCCGCACTCGATGTAATCGACGCGCCGCGACTGCATCCACCTCTGCAGGTCCGACATCAGCACCTTCAGGTCGTCGTACAACAGGTAGTGAGTGCGCACCCGAGGCAGGGCCTTGCGCAGGCGCAGACCGGCCCCGGTGATCACCCCGAACTGCCCCAGGCCCGCGCGGACGCAGCGGAAGAGTTCGGCGTTTTCCGTTTCGGAGCAGCGCACCCGGTGCCCCTCGCCGGTGACCACCTCCAGCTCCAGCACGTGGTCCACCTGAGCGCCGAAGCGGTGGGAAGAGGCGCCGTAGCCTCCCGTGGAGAGCGTCCCGCCCACGGTCACCTCCAGGTGGCTGACGAGAACGGGGGGCAACAAGCCCTCCGGCAGGGTGTGTCGAACCACGTCGCTCCAGAGGGCCCCGGCCTGGACCCAGACGCGGTCCTTCTCGACGGCGCCGATGTGGTTCAGGCTGCTGGTGTCCAGCAGGATGCCGCCGCGGTTGAGCGACTGCCCTCCCTGGGTGTGGGAGGCGCCGCGCACGCTCAGCGGCCACTCGTGGTCGAAGGCGAAGCGGACCGCCGTCTGCACGTCCCGCTCGTCTGCCGGCACGACGATCACCGAAGGCGCCCCTTCGAGGATGCGGCCGAAATCGGTGCGCACCTGTTCGAGGGTCTCGCGGTCGGTGAAGACTTCGCCCCGGATCAGGCGCTCGAGTTCGCGGACGTCCATGTGATCCCTCGTGGCGCGGGCATCCTGCCCGTGATTCCCGGACTCCGGCCTGGAAGGCCGTTCCACTACCGGTAACGCTTTTCGATCGCCAGGATCTTCTCCACGCGGCGGCGGTGGCGGGCCGGCCCGTAAGGAGTCTCGAGCCAGGTCTGCACGATCTTCTCCATCTGCTCGGCCGAGATCATGCGCCCCCCCAGGGTGAGGACGTTGGCGTAGTTGTGCTCGCGGCTGTTTCGGGCAGTGGCCTCGTCGTAGCAGAGCGCCGCCAGCACCCCGGGCACCTTGTTGGCCGCCATGCAGGACCCGATCCCGGCACCGTCCACCAGGATTCCCAGCCGGCACTGCCGCCGGGCAACGGCCAGCGCCACCCGCAGCGCGATGTCGGGGTAATCGACCGGGTTCTCGTCGTAGACGCCGAAGTCGTGAAAAGCGCAGCC
>JBFGHG010000077.1:0-8639 GCA_041578395.1 Acidobacteriota bacterium | reverse complement strand
CAGGTCGCTGAACTCCCGGATCGCCTTCAGGCGCCGCCGGGCCTGGCTGCTCAGGGTCTACGAGGTGGGGATCAGCAGGTAGGCGTAGGCGCGCCGGCTGGCTCGGCCCACGCGGCCGCGCAGCTGGTAGAGCTGCGACAGGTCGAAGCGGTCGGCGCGGTTCACGATCAGGGTGTTGGCGCGCGGGATGTCCAGTCCGTTCTCGATGATCGTCGTCGAGACCAGCACGTCGAACTGGTAGTCGAGAAAATCCAGCATCACCTCTTCCAGCAGCGCTTCCTTGAGCTGGCCGTGCGCGACCGCGATCCGCGCGCCGGGGCTGATCTGCCCCACGGTGTGGGCCATCGAGTAGATCGTCTCCACGTCGTTGTGCAGGAAGAAGACCTGGCCCTGCCGCTTCAGCTCCAGGTCGATGGCGCTGCGGATGATGCCGGGATTGAACTTCACCACCACCGTCTGAATCGCCAGACGGTCCTTGGGCGGGGTCTCGATGATGGACAGGTCGCGCAGTCCGATCATCGACATGTTCAACGTGCGCGGAATCGGCGTGGCCGACAGGGTCAGCACGTCCACCTCAGTCTTGAGCCGCTTCAGCTTCTCTTTCTGCGAGACGCCGAAGCGCTGCTCTTCGTCCACCACGATCAGCCCCAGCCGCGGCAGTTTCACGTCCTTGGAGAGCAGCCGGTGGGTCCCGATCAGCACGTCCACCATGCCCAGTTTGGCCCGTTCCAGGATCTCCTTCTGCTCGATGCGGGAGCGGAAGCGGCTGATCATCTCGACCTGCACCGGGAAGCCCTGAAACCGCTCGCGGAAGGTGTTGTAGTGCTGGAAGGCCAGCACCGTGGTGGGCGCCAGCACGGCCACCTGGCGGCTGTCGTTGACCGCCTTGAAGGCCGCGCGCATGGCCACCTCCGTCTTGCCGTAGCCCACGTCCCCGCAGATCAGCCGGTCCATGGGCCGCTCCGCCTCCATGTCGCGCTTGACGTCGGCGATGGCCTGGTGCTGATCGGGCGTCTCCTCGAACTCGAAGGACTCCTCGAATTCGCGCATCAGCTCGTCGTCGCCCGAGAAGGCGTGGCCTCGCGCCACTTCCCGGCGGGCGTACAACTGAAGCAGGTCTTCGGCCAGCCGGCGGACCGATTTCCTGATGCGCTTCTTGGTACGCTCCCAGGAGGCCCCGCCCAGCTGGTCCAGCTGCGGGCGCGCCTGGCCCGCCCCGCTGAATTTCTGCAGCAGGTCCAGCCGGTCCACCGGGACGTAGAGCTTGGCGTCGTTGCGGTAGCGCAGCTGGACGAACTCTTTTTCGGCTCCCGCCACGCCGATGCGTTCCAGGCCCTGGAAGCGCCCGATGCCATGCTCCACGTGCACCACGTAGTCGCCCTGCTTCAAGTCGCGGAAATCGGACAGGAAGGGGCCGGCCGCCGTGCGGGGGGCGGGCTTCTCGACCCGGCGCCGCGTCACCGTCTCGGCGAAGACGTTGGCCTGCGACAGAACGCGCAGCTCCAGCTCCGGACAGTGGAACCCGCGGGAAATGCGGCCTTCGGTCACGGCCACCGGATGCTGCAGTGCCGCCGCGAAGTCGGGGCACACCGGCACCTGCACGTCGTACTCGGCGAAGATGTCGGCCAGCCGCTCGGCCATGCCGTGGGAACTCATCACGAACACCACCCGCTGCCCCAGCCCCCGCCAGTTCTGCAGGTCGGCGACCAGCTCCGCCAGCCGGTTCTGGTACATCCGCTCTTCCTGGAAGCGGAGCGGCGAGTAGTCGCCCGCCTCCTCGGGCAGGTCGGGCAGCCGGAAGCTGGGGATTTCACCCAGCCGCCGGCGCAGGTCGTCGAGCCCGAAGAAGAGGCGCGCCGGAGGCAACACCAGCTCCCCGGCGGGCTCGCGCTCGGCGTACGACTCGCGGACGAAGGACTGAAAGCGCTCGGCCTGCTCGAACAGCTCGTCGGGCCGGTCCAGGATCAAGCGCAGCGGGGGCTTGCCGGGCAGGTAGTCGAGAATGCTGGAGAGGGTCTCCACGACCAGCGGCAGCAGCGGCTCGAACCCGTTGAACAGCTCCCCGTTGGCGGTGAACTGCAGCTTCTCTTCCAGGGCCTCGGCGAAGCGGACCTGCGAGAAGTATTCCGGGGCCCGCTCATGCCAGCGTTCGATTTCCCGCGCCGTGACGACCAGTTCGCGCATGGGGATCACGTCGGCCTGCGGAATCAGCGAGACGGAGCGCTGGGTGGCCGGGTCGAACAGGCGGATCGACTCCACTTCGTCGCCGAAGAACTCCAGCCGCACGGGGTACTCGTGAGCGGGGGAGAAGAGGTCCACGATCCCGCCCCGGCTGGCGTACTCTCCCACCTCGCTGACCGGCTCCTCTTTCAGGTAGCCGGACTGCCGCAGTTGGCCGAGCAGATGGTCGGGGGGGAAGAAGGCGCCCGTCTCCAGGCGCAGGCAGCCGCTTTCGAAGTTCTCCGGCGAAGGGACGCGGCCCAGCAGGGCGTGGACGGTGGTGACCAGGAAGCCAGCGGGGTGGCGCCGCATCCGCCACAGCGCCAGTGCCCGCTTCTCGGCGATTTCCGGATGCGGGGAGAGGCCGCGATAGGGATCGGCCTCGAAGCCGGGCAGCAGGGTGATGGGCAAACGGCTGAAAAAACTCAGATCCCGGGCGACGCGCTCGGCCTCGCGGTTGTCCCGGCAGACCCACAGGTAGACCGCCTCGCGCCGCTGGGCGAGGCTCGCGAAGACCAGGGCGCCGTCGGCGCCGTGCAGGCCCGGCAGGGTGGTGGCCGTACCGAGCAGTTCGACGGCTCGGCGGCCCAGCTCACCCGCCGGGGCCGCGGCCGCTGTCTCCCCGGATTCGAGCAATGATGTCGGTGGTCGAGTATCCTTCTTCGAACTCAAGAGCGATCACTTTCCCGCCGTGGCTTTCCACGATTTCGCGGCCCACGATCCGGTCCAGCGGCCAGTCGCCGCCCTTGACCAGGACATCGGGACGCAGCCGCCGGATGATCTCGAGCGGCGTATCCTCATCGAACAGCGTGACGTAGTCGACGCACTCCAGCGCCGCCAACACCTCGCACCGCTCGGCGGCCGGCATGACCGGACGCCCGGGGCCTTTGAGCCGGCGCACCGACACGTCGCTGTTGCACGCCACCACCAGGGCGTCTCCCAGGGCCCGGGCCTTCTGCAGGTAGCGCACGTGGCCGGGATGCAGCAGGTCGAAGCAGCCGTTGGTGAAGACCACCCGCCCACCCGCTTCCCTCAGCTCGAACAGATGGGCCGCGAGCGGGTCGGGTTGCAGGATTTTGTCCGAGGCCTGTCGCATGGAGCCCGCTCAGCCCCCGCCCAGTTCGCTGCGGAAGCGGTCGGCGATCCCGCGGGCGAGAGCCTCGATCGTCTCCCGCCGCGGGCCCTCCACCATGACTCGCGCCAGCGGCTCGGTTCCGGAGTAGCGGATCACGATCCGGCCCTCGTTTCCCAGCCGGGCGCGGGCCCGGTCGATTTCCTGCTGAATCGCGGGGATCTCGGAGAAGTCCGGCTTGGCGGCGACGCTGACATTGAGCAGCACCTGCGGGTATTTTTCCAGGCCGCCGCAGAGCCGGCTCAGCGGCTGGCGGCTGCGGCGCATGGCGAGCAGGACCTGGATGGCGGTGAGGATACCGTCGCCCGCCATGGCGTGGTCCCGCACGATGGTGTGCCCCGACTGTTCGCCTCCCAGGTGATGCCCCCCTTCGAGCATCGCCTCCAGCACGTAACGGTCCCCGACCCGGGTGCGCAGCATTTCCAGGCCGTCGCGGCGCAGCGCCACTTCCAGGCCGATGTTGGCCATGACGGTGGTCACCACGGTGCGGGTCGGCAGACGGCCCTCCTCCGAAAACTGGTGGCTCAGCAGGAAGAGCACGTGGTCGCCGTCGCGCAGGCGGCCCGACTCGTCCACCAGGATGAGCCGGTCGGCGTCCCCGTCGAAGGCCAGGCCCGCGTCCGCCTTCTCGCGCCGGACCAGCTCGATCAGACCCTCCGGATGCAGCGCGCCCCGGCCGCGGTTGATGTTGGAGCCGTCCGGTTCGGTGCCCAGCAGGACCACTTCGGCCCCCAGCCGCCGGAAGACCTCCGGGGCCACGGCAAAAGCCGCCCCGTGGGCGCAATCCAGCGCGATCTTCGACCCGGCGAAGCACTCCCCGGCTGCGGTAGACACCAGGAACCCGGTGTAGCGGTCCACCCGCTCCCGGTCGTAGAAGCGGGCTTCGGGCGGCTCGCACTCGCGAACTCCCGGCGCCTCCAGACCGGGCTCGGGATCGATGCGCCGCTCGAGTGCGGCTTCCTGCCGGTCGGAGAGCTTGAGGCCGTTGGGGCCGAAGATCTTGATCCCGTTGTCGCGGTACGGGTTGTGCGAGGCGGAGATCACCACGCCGGCGTCGAAGCCGTCGTCGCGGCAGAGGAACGACACGCCCGGCGTCGGGATGACGCCCACGGAGACCGCCTCTCCCTGCTCGGCCTCGATTCCGGCCCGCAACGCGGCTTCGATCCAGGGGCCGCTCGAGCGGGTGTCGCGGCCGATCAGCAGGCGGCCCAAACCGGAGCCGACCAGCGCGCGCCCCAAAGCGTGGATGGTCTCCGGCGTCAGCGGCGGTTCGCCGGCCACGCCGCGGATGCCGTCGGTACCGAACAGGTGGCGGGTCAACTGGCCTTCCTCACCCGCACCACTTCGGGACGGGAGCTCTCCAGGCGAAACACGCTGGCGTACTCCTCCGGGATGGAGACTTCGGGCTTGACCTGATGCGGCTCGCTGGCGGCCGGCAGCGGGCCGATGTCGACCACCGCCTGGAACCGCTGCGGATCCAGCTGGCCGGCGAAGGACTGCGGAACCGTCCCCCGCAGTTCGACGGTCTCGTCGTAGAGGCGGAAATTCACCCCCGCGGGCCGGACCTGCACGGGGACCCCGGCGACGCGAATCGCGCGGCGTTTCTCTTCGATGACCGCCACCACCGACACCGACGCCGACTCACCGATGCGCAGCCGCGGCTGGTCCAGGTCGACGAAGGTCTGGGCGGTGACCGTGGTGGTGGCGCCGCTGATGTCGACCACGCCCGTTCCTGCCACGCTCACCTGGTGGATCAGGGTTTCCGGACCCGAGACCACGATTTCCGGCGGGACGACCTTGACGTCGGTCAGCTGGAAACCTTCGCCCGGCGTGCCGGTCAGCACGGGCTCGATCTTCACGATCTTGGTGAGGGTGTTCTCCAGCGCCAGCCGGATCTGGGTGGGGTTGATGCGCAGGATCTCCAGTCCGGCGGCCCGGCTGATGTTGTCCTCGGTCAGCTGGACCAGCTCCACTCCGGCCTGCACCTGGGCCAGGTCCACCACCGCCGACAGCTGCCGTTCCTCGATGAGGCTGCCGCCCCGGTCGGAGCGGACCACGACATCCACCTCGCGCACGTACTCGTTGACGATCTCCAGGTCCAGCGGCATGTTGACGAACTCCACGGGGATGGTCACCTCGCGCTGCACCGTCTGCTGGCTGGAGACCTGGTGCCACAGCAGGGCGGCCAGCACCACCGAGAGGATCTTCAGCGGCAGGTTGTGCAACACCCACCCGCGCAGCGTCTTCTGAATCTCCTCCACGCGGTTCTCAGCCATCTGCATGGCAGTGTACCACCGGGAGGAGACGCGGAATGACGACCGCGGAACGTCGAATGGGAAGCGGAGTCGGGGACAGGGTCCACCTGGCGCCGCAGCGCCCGGCGAGCCATCCGCCGTTTGAACATGGATAGTTGAAAATTGAAGATTACTTGAAAATTGACGGTTCGAAATTTGAGATTTACTTCTCCTACCCCTCCACCCTCTTCTGCAGGAACTTCATCAACCGCGGCCCGTCCAGGTTCCGGCTCATCTCCCCCCCGTGCACCGCGGTGATCCGCCCCGTCTCCTCCGACACCACGATCGCCACCGCGTCGGTCTCCTCCGTCATCCCGATGGCGGCCCGGTGGCGGGTGCCCAGTTCCTTGCTCAGGTAAGGGTCGGTGGTCAGGGGGAGGAAGCAGCCGGCGGCGGTGATCCGGTCGCCGATCACGATGACCGCCCCGTCGTGCAGGGGGCTCTTGGGGTTGAAGATGGTCAGCATCAGGTCGTAGGTGAGGTTGGCGTCCAGCTTGATGCCCGACTCGATGTAGTTCTTGAGCCCGATCTCCCCCTCGATCACGATCAGGGCGCCGATGCGCCGGCTGGCCAGCGTGGTGGCGGCCAGCACGATCTCCTCGAAGCGCGCCGACTGCTGCTTCTGGTTCCAGCGGCTCAAGAAGCGGCCCTTGCCCAGCTCCGCCAGCGCCCGGCGGATCTCCGACTGAAACACCACCACCAGGCCGAACACGAAGTAGGGAAAGGAGGTCTCGAGCAGCCACCGGACGGTGCGTAGATCGAGCAGCCGGGTGACGTAGTAGAAGAGCACCAGCACGATCACGCCCACGGTCATCTGCCAGGCTCGGGTCCCCTGGATCAGGCGCAGGCCCTGATAGAAGATCACCGAGATCATCAGGATGTCGGCCACGGCCCGAACGCCGACCTGCGAAAACGGTGAAACGATCGCGTCTATCATGCCAGCGCTTCCCGCCGGATCGCGTCGGCCACCCGGGCGACCATGCGCATGCTCTGGACGTCGTGGACCCGGACGATGTCCGCGCCCCGCAGGATGGCCGCCGCCACCGAGGCGGCCGTGCCCCAGAGCCGCTCCTCTTCGGGGACCTCCAGAATCCTGCCCAGGAAGCTCTTTCTCGACGTCCCCACCAGGACGGGAAGATCAAAATCGCTCAGAAAGTCGAGCCGATTCAGAATCTGCAAGTTGTCCCGCAACGTCTTCCCGAAGCCGATTCCCGGATCCAGCACGATTCTATCACGCGGAATTCCGTGTGCCGACGCGCGTTCGAGGGCGGCCGCCAGGTCGCGGTGGATCTCTCCCAGGATGTCCTCGCTGGCCGGCAGCTGCTGCATGATCCGGGGACGTCCCCGCATGTGCATCAGGATCAAACCGGCGCCGTGGCGCGCGACCGTCGGGGCCAGCTCGGGGTCGAGGCGCAGGGCGCTGATGTCGTTGATCAGATCGGCCCCCGCCTCGAGCGCGGGTCCGGCCACCGCCGCTTTCCAGGTGTCCACCGAAATCGGCAGGGGGAGGCGGTCTGCCAGCCGCTGGACGACCGGAAGGATACGGCGCAGTTCTTCTTCGGCGCCCACCGGGTCGGAGCCGGGCCGCGACGACTCGCCGCCCACGTCCAGCAGGTCGGCGCCTTCGGCGGCCAGGCGCAGACCGTGCTCGACGGCCGCCTCCGGGTCCAGGTATCGCCCGCCGTCGTAGAAGGAGTCCGGCGTGACGTTGACGATCCCCATGATGAGGGTCCGCCGCAGTGGGATTTCGTGCTGCCGGGTTCTGAGGATACGGTTCAATGACTCGATCGTGGCACAGGCATCCTGACCTGAAATTCGGGGTGGGACGGGCATCCCTGCCCGTCGTTCCGGACACCGGCCTGGAAGGCCGGCCCACGGCTTGTTCCCGAGCTTTACTCCTGAATGATCAGGCTCGAGCCGGCGGTGGCACTCGCCTGGGATTCCGGGACCGGCCAATCACGGCCTGGAAGGCCGTGCCACACTTCAGGCCGGGGCCGGACGCTGCTTGGGGTTGACCAGGGAGAGGGGCTTGCCCTTGTCGTCCTGGCTGGTGGCCGGGTCCGATTCGGGCGTCTCCGGAGGTGCCGACTTCTCCTCGTCCTCGCGGATCGGCTCGCCTTTGATCACCGCCTCGATCTCGTCCGAATCGAGAGTCTCGTACTCCAGCAGAGCCTCGGCCAGGCGCTTGAGGGCATCCTGGTGCTCGTTCAGGATGTCGCGGCTCCTGGCGTCACTGTCCAGGATGATCCGCTGCACTTCCTGGTCGATTTTGACCGCCGTGCTCTCGCTGTAGTCCTGGTGGCGGGAAATCTCCCGGCCCAGGAAGATCTGCTCTTCGTTCTTGCCGAAGGTCAGCGGTCCCAGCTCTTCGCTCATGCCCCACTCGCAGACCATCCGCCGGGCCATGCCGGTGGAGCGTTCCAGGTCGTTGGCCGCCCCGGTGGTCATGTCGCCCAGGAAGATCTCCTCGGCGGCGCGTCCGGCCAGCAGGATGGTGATGGTGGCCATCATGTAGTCCCGGCTGTAGTTGTACTTGTCTTCCTCGGGCAGCTGCATGGTCACGCCCAGGGCGCGGCCGCGCGGGATGATGGTCACCTTGTGCAAGGGGTCCGCGTCGGGCAGGAAGTAGGCCACCAAAGCGTGCCCGGCCTCGTGAAAGGCGGTGTTGCGCTTCTCCTTGTCGTTCATGACCATGGAGCGGCGCTCTTTGCCCATCAGGACCTTGTCCTTGGCCTCCTCGAAGTCGATAATCGAGACCGCTTTGCGGTTGCGGCGGGCGGCGTTCAGCGCCGCCTCGTTCACCAGGTTGGCCAGCTGAGCGCCGGAAAACCCGGGGGTTCCGCGCGCGATCACCGAGAGGCTGACGTCCTCGCCCAGCGGGATGCGCCGCGTGTGCACCTTGAGGATGCCTTCGCGCCCCTTGATGTCGGGCAGCGAGACGACCACCTGCCGGTCGAAGCGGCCCGGGCGCAGCAGCGCCGGGTCCAGCACGT
>JBFGHG010000076.1:0-8674 GCA_041578395.1 Acidobacteriota bacterium | reverse complement strand
CCTGGGCCCGGCTGGCCGACCGCTCGTCCGGACGGCGCTTTTGCCATTTCAACACCCATCTGGAGTACGACGGGCAGACCGCCCGCCGCCAGAGCGCCGGCATCCTGCGACGGGAAACGGCCCGCATCGCCGGTGTGGATCCGCTGATCCTGAGCGGAGACTTCAACACCCAGGAGGGCTCGGACACCTACCTGCGGCTGACCGTGCCCCGCCCGGGCGCCCCGCCTCCGCTGGCGGACGCCCGCTATTCGAGCGAGACGCCCCACGAGGGTCCCACCGCCTCCACCAACGACTGGAGGCGGCTGGCCGGACACGGCTCGCGCATCGACTACCTGTTCACCTGTGACGCTTTTCGGGTGCGGCGGCACCGGCTGATCGACGAGCGCATGCCCTCGGGACTGTATCCGTCCGACCACCTGCCGCTGGAGGTCCTGCTGGCCCTGGAGTGAGTCGCCGGAGTGGCACGGGCATGCCCGTGACGGCTCGGCTCGGAATCACGGCCTGGAAGGCCGCGCCACGGAGTATGGACATGAACATCGTCGAACCCCGGCTGGACGACTACCTGGACCGGCTCTCCCGCCTGGACGACCCGGTCCTGCGCGAAATGGAAGAGCGCGCCGCCCGAAGGAACTTCCCCATCGTGGGTCCGCAGGTGGGGCGCCTGCTGGTGCTGCTCACGAGGCTGCGGAAGGCGCGCCGGATCCTGGAGCTGGGCTCCGGCTTCGGCTACTCCGGCTACTGGTTCGCCCGGGCACTCGGAGCCGGCGGCGAAGTCATCCTCACCGAGTACGACGAGGACAACCTCGAGCGGGCGCGCGAGTACCTGGGGCGCGGGAACTTCTCCTGCCGATTCCAGTTCCACCAGGGAGACGCCCTCGAGCTCCTGGACCGGCTGGAAGGCCGCTTCGACATCGTCTTCAACGACGTGGACAAGCACGACTACCCGAAGGTCTTCGCCCGGGCGGCGGAGAGGGTCGAGCCCGGCGGGTTGCTGATCACCGACAACACGCTCTGGTCGGGGCGGGTGCTGGACGGCGACCCGGACCGGGCGACGCGCGGCGTCCTCGAGTACACGCGTCTGATCTTCGAGCACGAGGACTTTCACTCGCTGATCCTGCCGGTCCGCGACGGGGTGGCGGTCAGCCTGCGGCGCGGCTGATCGTGCAAATCGCCCCGGCAGCGTAATAGTGAATATGAGCGCGTTGCAGGAGCACTTTCCCGAAGCCCGTCTGTTCGACACCTCGGTGGAGGAATTGAGCGATCTGGAACTGGTCGCCCTGCAGCTGGGTCCCGGCCAGCCGCAGGAGCGCGCCTTCCAGCAGGCCACCCGGCTGCTGGCCGGGGTGGACTCCCTGGACCGCCTGCGCGAAGTCCGTTACCGGCAGCTTCGCGGCGCGGGACTGGGCCACCGCCAGGCGCTGGCCTGGTTGGCCGGGCGCACGCTGGGCCGGCGGCTCGAGCAGAGGCGATTGCGGCCGGGACGCCCCTTCCGGTCCAGCAGCGAGATCTTCCGCCACTTTCACCCGCGGATGGAGCACCTGCGGCGGGAGTGCTTCTGGTGCGCTCTGCTGGACGGCAAAAACCGGATCATGCGCCTGGTCCGGATCTCGGAAGGGTCGCTGACCACCTCCCTGGCCCATCCGCGGGAGGTCTTCCGCCCGGCGGTCCAGGCGTCGGCCGCGGCGGTGATCTTCGTGCACAACCACCCGTCGGGCGACCCCACGCCCAGCCAGGAAGACATCCAGCTCACGCGGCGGTTGGCCGAGACGGGGAAGATCCTGGGCATCCGCGCCCTGGACCACGTGGTGATCGGGGAGACGGGGTTCTTCAGCTTCGCCGATCAGGGGATGATGTAGGCTCGCTGGCGCTCGAAATCTCAAATCTCGAATCTCAAATCTCATACGGGGAAGGCGTAGAATCGCACTGCGATGAGACCTGCGAAGCATTGGCTGGATGGGGAGTTCTTCGAGACCGAGTGGCCGCGGGACCGGCCTTTCCAGGTGGTCGGGTTCGGGTTGAACGCGGTGGATTGGATCTGCCGGCTGCCGGCATTCCCCGAACACGGCTCCAAATCGCGGATCGACTCGCTGGAGCAGCTGGGGGGAGGGCAGGTGGCCACGGCGATGGCGCTGTGCGCGCGCTACCGGTAGCGGGCCCGTTACGTGGGCCGGGTGGGGGACGACGAGATCGGGGCTTTCTCGCTCGAGACCCTGCGGGCGGAGGCGATGGACCTCTCCGGCGTCCAGGTGATTGCCGGGGCGGTGAGCCAGTACGCGGTGATCCTGGTGGACCCTTCGGGGGAGCGGACGATCCTGTGGGACCGCGATCCGAAGCTGGATTACCGGCCCCGGGGAGGTTCGGGCGGATTGGATCGGACAGGGGCAGCTGCTGCACCTGGACGGACCGGCCGGGGCGCTGGCGACCACGCGGGTCGGCTCGCGACCCGGCATTCCGGCACTGGAAGAAGTCGAGGCCCTGCTGGAGTCTGCCGGGGGGAGCGCAGGGGAAGTCCTCGATGGAGCGGGTTCGGACGGGGTCGGGTGAGTTTCAGCGCGCCTGCTCGGCCGCCCGGCTGACCAGCTCCACGAACTCGCCGCGATGCCCCGCCTCGTCGGCGCCCACCCCACTCTCCGCCAGCTCCAGCACCAGCCCCCAGTCAGCCTCGCCCTTGTGTGGGCTGTCTCGCAGCAGCATCCCGAAGCCGGCCACGGCGGCCGCGAAGCGAAAGTCGTCCGAGGCCCCCCAGAAGTCTCCACGGGCGGCCTGCAGGGGAGACTCCAGCTGCCGGCTGGTCTCCCCTTGCGGCTCCTTGTAGCGCAGCTTGACCGTCAGCAGGTCGGGGCTGGGCGCGCTCCAGCGGGTGGTCTGGTAGCGGAGCGGGTCGACTTCGGGCAGGTCGATCGGCACGCCTGCCGGGACCAGCTCGTACAGAGCCGTCAGCGAATGCCCGGCGCCGATCTCGCCGGCGTCCCTGCGGTCGTCGTTGAAGTCCTCCGCCCGAAGCAGCCGGTTCTCGTAGCCGATCAGGCGGTAGGCGCCCACCCGCGCGGGGTTGAACTCCACCTGGATCTTCACGTCCTTGGCGATCGTCAGCAGCGTCCCCGCCATCTCCTCCACCAGCACCTTGCGCGCTTCGCGGATGCCGTCCAGGTAGGCGTAATTGCCGTTGCCCCGATCGGCCAGCTTCTCCAGCGTGGAGTCCTGGTAATTGCCCGTCCCGAAGCCGAGCACGCTCAGGAAGACGCCGCTTTTCGCCTCCTCTTCGATCAGCCGCGTCAGCTCTCCCTGGCTGGTCACCCCGACGTTGAAATCGCCGTCGGTGGCCAAAATCACGCGGTTGATGCCGCCTGCCAGGTAGTTCTGCCCGGCGATCCGGTAGGCCAACTGGATGCCGGCGGAGCCGTGAGTCGACCCGCCCGCTTCCAGTCTCTCCAGCGCCGCCAGCAGCTCTTGCCTGCGGTCCCCCGCCGTCGACGGGAGGACCACGCCGGAAGCCCCGGCGTAGACCACGATCGCCACCCGGTCCCGGGCGTCCAGCTGCTCGACGAGCAACCCCATCGCCTCTTTCAGCAGAGGCAGCTTGCGCCGCTCGCCCATCGAGCCGGACACGTCGATCAGGAAGACCAGGTTGCTGGCCGGACGGGACTCCAGGTCGACTTCCCTGCCCTTCAGGCCGATCCGCAGCAGCAGGTGCGCCGGCTCCCAGGGCGCCGGCGCCGCTTCCAGGCTGACCGCGAACGGCGCGTCCCCGACCGGCAGCGGGTCCTCGTAGGAGAAGTAGTTGAGCAGCTCTTCGATCCGGACGGCGTCGGCCGGCGGCCGGGAACCCGTCATCAGGAAGCGCCGCACGTTGCCGTACGAAGCGGTATCGACGTCGATCGAAAACGTGGACAGCGGATGCTGCGCCACCCGGCGGAACTCGTTGTCGCGGATACGGTCGTATGCCTCCCGGGAGGGCCCCGGCCGGCCCGCGGCGTCCGCTTCGTCCTTCTGCCGCAGGTCCCCCCCCGCCCCCGCCTCGAGATCGAGCATCGGGGCCGCCGCCCTCTGGCGGTTCGCGAACCGCTGTTGGACGACCCCCACAGCAGGCTTCGGGGCCGGAGCGCGGGCGTCGTTCAACCCGCCGTGGACCTGCCGATCCTTGCCCGGACCTCGGAGCTCCGGAGCCGCAAAATAGTCGATGTTGGTCGGCTCACGGTAGTACCACGGGATGAAGACGGAAACGCTCAAGACCAGTGCCACTCCCGCCGCAATCGAGCCCCGCAGCAGCCGGGAAGACATCCAGGAAGAGCGGCGGGGGGCCGTCTCGTCCTCGATTCGGTCCAGCTGCTCGGGCAGCAGCCCCGGGCTCTCTTCCCGAGCCAGTGCTCGCTCCAGCGCGTCCGCCGTCCCCTCGAGCTCTTCGACCAGGACCCGGGCCTCGGCGGACTCCGCCAGCACTTTTTCCAGCTCGGCCTCCTCGGCCTCGTTCAGTTCGCCGAGCACGTACGCGGTCCAGCGGGGATCGTCGCGATCGAACCTCATTTGATCCTCCTCAGAGTCGAAGACGTGCGCGGCTGCTCTCGTCCCACTCGCCCTCGAATCGTTTTCAGCGCGGTGTGCAGGAGAAAACCCACGTTGGAGACGCTCAGTCCGGTCACCCGGCTGATCTCCCGGTAGCGCAGTCCCGCCTGGAACTTCAGCCTGACCACTTCCTGCTGGTTCTCCGGCAGCCTCGCGAGTTCCTCGAGTACGCGGCGGACCTGTTCGCCGGCTTCCAGCAGCTCTTCCGGCCCCGCACTGGAACTGACGTCTTTGGTCTCGACTTCTCCGAGCGGGGTCATCCGGCTCTCCTTTCGCCTCGCGCTCAAGGCCTGGTTGCGGCACACCGTGTACAACCAGGCGCCCAGGTTCTCCCGCACCCGCGCCGGGTCCGCCTGGCAGAGCTTCAGGAAGCTCTCCTGCACGACGTCGCGGGCCCGCTCCAGATCGCCCGTGAAGCGGAGTGCGTAACGGACCAGCGGACGCTGGTAGCGCTCCAGCGCCTCGCCGATCCAGTGCGCTCGGTTTTTCGGCTCTGCAGGCATCCCGTGTGGTCTCCTCTCGAGGCGCCTTCGATGTTCAAACGGGGAAAGCCGACTTTTCTTAGAAAAATTCTTCGCTTTCGAGTGTCCCATTTTTTCATCCGCTTTTTCCTGTAAAATTTTCTTATGGACTTCCAGCTGACGCAGGAACAGGAGATCTTGCGCGAAACCGTGCGGGATTTCGCGCAAAACGAGATCGCTCCACACTCACTCGACTGGGACGAGAAACAGGAATTCCCGCACGCCGTCTTCCGGCAGCTGGGCGAGATGGGAATGATGGGGGTGCTGGTCGCCGAAGAGTACGGCGGCGCCGGCTTCGGCTACCCCGAGTACGCCATCGTGGTGGAGGAGATTTCACGGGTCGACGGCGCGATCGGCCTCTCGGTGGCCGCCCACAACTCCCTGTGCACCAATCACATCTACTGCATGGGCAACGACCAGCAGAAGCGGAAGTACGTCCCCCGGCTGGCCCGGGGCGAGGCGCTGGGGGCCTGGGCGCTGACCGAGCCGGAGTCGGGAAGCGACGCGGCCCGCGCCTGCACGCGGGCGGTCCGCAGGGACGGCGGCTGGGTGCTCAACGGCTCCAAGAACTTCTGCACTCACGCCAGCTACGCCGACGTCTACGTCATCATGGCCATGACCGAGCCGGACCAGGGCACCCACGGGATGTCGGCTTTCGTGATCGAAAAAGGCACCCCCGGCCTGTCCCCCGGCAAGAAGGAGAACAAGCTGGGCTGCCGAGCCAGCGACACGGCCTCGATCAACCTGGACGACTGCTTCGTGCCGGAAGAGAACCTGCTGGGGCAGCCGGGGGAGGGGTTCGTCGACTCGCTGAAGATCCTGGACGGCGGCCGCATCTCGATCGCCGCCATGGCGCTGGGGATCGCCCAGGGGGCGCTGGACTGCAGCCTCGACTACTCGCAGGAACGCCAGCAGTTCGGCAAGCCCATCTCCAGCTTTCAGGCCATCCGCTTCAAGCTGGCCGACCTGGCGGTCCGCACACAGGCCGCGCGGCTGCTCACCTATCAGGCGGCCGCAGTCAAGCAGGCCAACAACGCCGCCCCCCGCGAGTCCTCCATGGCCAAGCTGTACGCCAGCGAGGTGGCGGTGTGGGCCGCCGAGCAGGCCATTCAGATCCACGGGGGATACGGCTACATCAAGGACTACCCGCCCGAGAAGCTGTGGCGCGACTCCAAACTCTGCACCATCGGCGAGGGGACCAGCGAGATCCAGCGGATGGTCATCGCCCGGGAGCTGCTGGGCTGATCACGCCGTGACCAACGTTTCCGTGACCGAGCAAGCCGAACGCATCCTGCAAGGGGACGTGCGCAGCGTGGCCCGGGCCCTGAGCCGGGTCGAGGACAGCCCCTGGGAAAAGGAGACGCTCGAGCTACTGCGGCGGCTCTTCCCGCACACCGGAAACGCCTTCATCGTGGGCGTGACCGGCTCTCCGGGCGCGGGCAAGAGCACGCTGGTGGACCAGCTGGCCTCGCACTACCGGCGCGAAGGAAGCCGGGTGGGAATCCTGGCGGTCGACCCCACCTCTCCGTTTTCCGGCGGAGCGGTGCTGGGCGACCGCATCCGCATGCAGTCGCTGGTGCTGGACGAGGGGGTCTACATCCGCAGCATGGCGACCCGCGGCCAGCTGGGCGGGCTGGCCCCGGCCATCCACGAGGCCCTGCTGGTCCTGGACGCCGCCGGCTACCAGGTGCTGATCGTGGAGACGGTGGGCGTCGGCCAGGACGAAGTGGACATCGTCAAGACGGCCGACGTCAGCCTGGTGCTGCTGGTGCCCGGGATGGGAGACGACGTGCAGACCATCAAAGCCGGGATCATGGAGATCGGGGACGTCTTCGTGATCAACAAGGCGGACCGCGAGGGCGTGCACCGCACCGAGCAGGAGATGCAGGCGCTGCTGTCGATCGTCTCCCGCCCGGACGGCTGGGACCCTCCGGTGGTCCGCACCGTGGCCACCACCGGCCAGGGCGTCGCCGAACTGGCTGCGGCCGTTGCCGACTTCCGGGAGTTCCGGCGCCGCCACCCGGCCGAGCGCGGCGAGCTGCTGCAGGTCCGCCAGCGCCTGCTGGAACTGTTCCGGCACCGCCTCAGCAGCCTGGCCGTCGCCCGCCTGGACGACGAGCGCCTGAACCGGCTGGCGGAAGAGGTGAGGACCCGCAAGAGCGATCCGTATGCTATCGTTGTCCGGCTGTTGGGAGAGATCGGTCTGGAGGAGGGCACCCATGATTAAGCGCATCGCCCACGTGGCCATTGCGACCCGGTCGATTGCCGTCAACGCCGAGTTCTACAAGCTGCTCGGACTGGAGGTGGACACGATCGAGGTCGTCGCCGGCCAGAAGGTGAAAGCCGCCATCATGAACGTCGGGGATTCCGCGCTGGAGCTGATCGAACCGGTGGAAGCCGACTCGCCCATCTCCGCCTTCCTGGAGAAACGGGGCCAGGGCCTGCATCACATCTCTTTGGAGGTGGACGACCTGGAGGCCGCTCTGGCCCTCCTCAAGGAACGCAACATCAAGCTGATCGACGAAACGCCCCGGCCCGGCGCCGAGGGCCGGCGGATCGCGTTCATTCACCCCGACTCGACCGGCGGCGTGCTGGTGGAACTCTCCCAACCCGGGGGCGAAGAAGACTGATGCGCTGGGGCGATTTCGAGGTCCAGCGGATCTCGGACGGGTATTTGTGGCTGGACGGCGGCGCCATGTTCGGGGTCGTGCCCCGGCCTCTGTGGGAGAAGAAGACCCGTCCCGACGAGCGCCACCGCATCCGGCTGGGCCTCAACTGCCTGCTGGTCCGGACGCCGGGCAAGACACTCCTGATCGACACCGGCTGCGGCCACAAGTACTCGCCCAAAGAAATCGACATCTACCGCATCGAGCACCCCACCGACGTAGTGCGGGAACTGGAGCGGGTCGGGGTGAAGCGCGAGGACGTCGATCTGGTCGTCAACACGCACCTGCACTTCGACCACTGCGGCGGCAACACGGTGCAGGACGGCGATCGGGTGGTGCCCACTTTTGCGCGGGCCACCTACGTGGTCCGCAAGCAGGAACTGGAGGACGCCGACCATCCCAACGAGCGCACCCGGGCCACCTATTTCGCGCACAACTGGGAGCCGATCCGGCAAAGCGGGCGCCTGGAAGTGATCGACGGCGACCGGGAGATCGTGCCCGGCGTGCGGCTGCTGGGAACCCCCGGCCACACCGCGGGCCACCAGTCGGTGTTGATCCGCTCGCAGGGCAAGACCCTGCTGTACATCGCGGACCTGTGCCCCACCAGCGCGCACGTACCGCTGCCCTGGATCATGGGCTACGACCTCTTCCCGCTCACCACCCTCGAGACGCGTCACCGGCTCTACCGCCAGGCCGCCGAAGAGAACTGGCTGATCTTCTTCGAACACGACCCGGAGACCTTTGCCGGCCACTTGCAGCGCGAGAACGGAAAATATATCGTACGGCCTCATTTCTGGGAGGACTGACCGGGGTCACAGCTATCGAATATCGTTTTCGCGGCTTTCGATACTCGATAGCGTTGACCCCGTAGTAGGGAGAACGGATGAGCGAAGCGGAGATCGGGATCATCGGCGGCAGCGGACT
>JBFGHG010000075.1:0-8741 GCA_041578395.1 Acidobacteriota bacterium | reverse complement strand
TGCGAGGAAATCTGCAAGGGCCTTGCGATTCTCTCTGGTGTGGTTTCCGAGTACGAACCCACCCTCGAGCTCTCCCAGGACGGTGGCCGTCAGCAAGACCACGTCTGCCCCCACCAGGAGCTCCTTCAACTCCGGATGCCCCTTGCGCATCCACGAGTACGCGGACGTATCGAGCAGAACCCGGCTGTAGCGATCAGTCCCAGAGTTCTTCATCGATCACGCGCTGAGCGGCGAGAGCCTCGTCGAAGGCCGCTTTCTGTTCATCCGTCCAGGTTTCGTAGCGCTCCAGGCGGCGGCGCCGTTCATCGACCCCCAGCGCAGATTCCAGAATCTCGAGGACGAGACGGTTCACGCTCTTGCCTTTTTCGCGTCCCAGTGCCTCGAGGCGCCGCCCCAGTTCGTCCGACACGCCTCGGACCGTCAACTGTTTCATGAATGCATGATAGCAGAAAAATGCAGGCACGCAATCACGATGTCGGCTCTGGCGAGGTCAAAAGAAAGCGCCGGCGGTAGCGCGCGAAGCGGCGTTCGATGTCGCTTCGGCTCAGCTGAAATTCCTCCAGGGCGTAGCGGTGGCGTCCGTGCCGGTTGGCGGGGAAGCCGCGAACGGTCTCCGCGACGGCTGCCCGGGCCACCTCCGACCAGGGCAGACCGAAGTGCCGGTAGATCGTTTCCACGGTCTGCAGCGGCTGCTCGACCAGGTCCTGGTAGTCTACGTCCAGGACGCCGTCTCCCTGAGAGCGCGCCGCCAGGTTACGCTCCACTTCCGTTTCCAGGACCTCCAGAATCAGCCGGGCCGTGCGCGGCGGGTCGTCGACGCGGGCCGACAGCCGGTGAACGGTGTAGATCAGGCTGCTGAGGCTGGCCGTCACCGTCACGGGGTCGCGGTGGGTCTGCACCAGCAGGGCGCCGGGCAGCAACTCGCGGATCTCCGCGAGCGAACCCATGTGGCCGGGCGACTTCAGCACCAGCCGCCGCCCGGGCGCCTCCGCCTGCAGCCACTGCAGCAGCTGGCGGTACTCGCCGTACGGCTTCGATCGCGGCTGGCGCGCGTACCAGCGGACGTAGCTCTCCACCGGAAAAGAAGCCCCGAAGATGGGCGAGTGGAAGGTCGTGCCCAGCAGCTCGATGCACTCTTCGGGGTTGTCCGCGCGCACGGCGTGTTTGCGGTCCAGTTCCGGGATCAGACGCAGGGCCGTCAGGTCCTGCTGCATCCGCCGGCGGCGCCGGTCGCGACCCCGCACCGGGGCCAGTGGACGCCGCATCTTCCACAGCGGAATGGCCCGATGGGCAGGGTCGGCCGACAGCAGCCGGTGCAGATAAGTGGTGCCGCTGCGGGGCATCCCCAGGATGATCAGAGGAGGGGGCTCGAGCGGTTGCCGGAAGACCTCGGGCCGGCGTTCGAGCGCCTCGGTCAGCAGAAGCCGGTTGGCCAGGTAGGTGAGGGCCGTGAGCCGCAGCCCCAGCCGGCCGAAGAGGTTGAGCGTCCCGTCCTCGCGGCCGGAGCGCAGGACCACCTCCAGGCCCTCGCGGAAGTAGTCGTCGCCGAAATTGTCCAGACCCGTGCGGCGGCGGGCCAGGTCGCAGAGGCGGTCCGGGTCCAGCCCGGCCAGCGTCCAGCCGGACGCCTCCAGCCGCTCTCCCAGCCCCAGGGCCGCCCGGAAATACCACGGAAAGGGAGCGCGTTCGAGATGACCCTGGCCCATGGCACCATGTTTTACCCCAACCAACGGAAGGCGCGCGTGCCGGCGGCGAAGGCGATCACCCCCACGGCGGCCAGAATCGCGCAGGGCAGGAGCAGTTCGCCGTACGAGAACCCGCGCCAGATAGCCCCCTCCAGCGAGAGAATCGCCCACTTGACCGGGCTCATGTGGCTGACCTTCTGCATCCACTCCGGCATCGCGAACAGCGGAATCATTCCTCCGCCCGTCATCGCCAGCACCAGCAGGACGGCCCAGCCGATTCCCGCCGACTGCTCGGTCCTCCCCAGCACGGCCAGCAGCATCATGATCCCCACGAAACACGCCGAAGTCGCCAGGACCGCCAGGGCCAGCTTCCCCGGGGAAGTCAGGCGCACCCCGAAGACCACCCGCCCCAGCCCCAGCAGGACGGCGGCCAGCACCAGGTTGGTCGCGAAACAGGCCAACGCCTTTCCTCCCAAAATGGTGGCCCGTCCGATGGGTGCCATTTGCAGGCGCACAAGCGTTCCTCGCGAGCGCTCCACGATCAGCGAGATCCCGAAGGCGGCGGTACAGCCCAGCACGGCCCAGATCACTCCCTGGGGAAAGGAGATCTCGTAGGCGTTGGCGGGACCGATGCGCTGGACGGCGACCTTCGACTCGTCAATCTTCAGCGGCGTGAAGGCGCTCCCAGCCGGCCCCATCAGCTGGACGCTCAGCCGCTGTGCGGCGTAGCGTGTGAGGACGCCCTGCAGCATTCCCGCCTCGGCCCGGCGGGCGGGGTCGACCCCCAGCTCGACCCGGGGAGGCGAACCGGCCATCGGGTTCGACCGGCCGAAACCTTCCGACACCACCACGAAGGCGGTCCGGCGCGAGCGGCGGACCGCATCCAGCGCCTCCTCGCGCGACGCGGTTTCCACCTCGAGCTCCGCCGCCTCGCGTAGAGTCTCGACGAACGCCGCCGACTCCGCGGTGCCGTCCTCGTCCACCAGCGCGATCCGAATGCCTCCCGCGCCGCCGCCGCCACCCGAGAAGATCGAGCCGAAGAAGACGGCCATCAGGATCGGAAAGAAGAAGGTGAAGAAGAGCCCCGCCTTGTCGCGCAGCAGCAGCCGTAGATCTTTGCCCGCCATCGCCAGCAGTTCTCGCATGGAGCGTTCCTTTCAGTCCCTCAGGCTGCGTCCGGTCAGGTTCAGGAAGACCGATTCCAGGTCCGGGCCCTCCATCCGGAACGACCGTACCGGAACCTTGGCGTCCAACTCGCGCAGCGCCTCGATGGGCTGCCGGGTTTCGACCCGCACCTCCCCGCCTTCGGTTTCGGCGATCAGGCGGCTGTCGCCCCCATGCCGCTCGAGCAGCCTGGCCACCGAGTCCAGCGCCAGCAGCCGGCCGTGGTCCAGGATCGCCACCCGGTCGCACAGCTTCTGCGCTTCTTCCATGTAGTGGGTGGTGTAGACGACCGTCTTCCCCGCGTCCCGCAGCGCGTGGATCTTCTCCAGGATCGAGTTGCGCGACTGCGGATCGACGCCCGCGGTGGGCTCGTCCAGCAGCAGCACGTCGGGATCGTGCACCAGGGCCACGGCCAGGTTGAGACGGCGCTTCATCCCGCCGGAATAGGTCCCGACCGGTCCTTTTCGCCGGTCCTCGAGCCCGACGAAGTCGAGTGCTTCCCGGGTGCGCTCCTTCAACCGGGCGCCCGACAGACCCTGAATCCGCCCGAAGAACGTCAGGTTCTCCTCGCCGCTCAGGACTTCGTACAGCGACAGGGCCTGGGTGGCCACGCCGATCCAGCGGCGCACGGCCGCCTCCGACGGCGAGCCCCGGCCCGCCAGCCGGATCGTCCCCTGATCGGGCTCGAGCAGACCCACCATCACGTGAACCGTGGTGGTCTTGCCGGCGCCGTTGGGTCCCAGCAGGCCCAGGACTTCACCCTTTCGGACCTCCAGCGACAGGCCGTCGACGGCCACCGTCTCGCCGTACCGCTTGCAGACGCCGTCCAGTTCGAGCATCGGGACCAGGGTGGGACCGGGCAGCTGGGATCGTCCAGCGAATCTCGATCAGCGGTCGGAAGCGGGGGTCCAGCGGTCGCGTGGACGTCGTGATCGCCCGCTCAGGCGGAACGGTCGAGCTCCTTCAGCGCCCGGTCCAGGAAGTCCGTCAGCCGCTGATGGAAGCTCTCGATGCGGGTGGGGGAGAGGCTCAGCTTGCGCTCCTTGACCAGCAGCAGGCCCTCCAGCACCGTGACGTCCCCCTTCAGGTGCTTTTCGAACAGCGGCAGGCGCTCGCGGAAATCGACAGGGACTGTCACGCCGCGCAGCCGCAGCAGCTCGGAGATGACCACGAAGATCTCGATCTCGATCTGGGCCAGGAATCCCCGGTAGGCCCGTGCACTGTGGCGGCCGCGCAGGTAGGCGTGGACCGTCTCCACCTGGAGGTTTCGAAGCGACTGCTCGCAGTTGAACCGGACGCTCTCGGGCGAGGCCTGGTGCTTCTGGAGCAGGTCGGCGCCGGCCAGCAGCTGGAAGTTGCGCTGAATGCTGCGGAACTTGACCGGGTGGATCTGGAACAGCCGTTTCAACTCCCGGCGCGAGACCACCACCGGATTGGCCCAGCGCTGGCGCCCCAGGACGTCCGCCACCTGGCGGTGCACTTCGGGCGTGGAGCGGCGCAGCACGATCAGCAGGTTGACGTCGGACACCTTGGGGATGAGGCCGCCCCGGACCGCGCTGCCGTACAGCCCGCAGGAGACCAGATTGGAGCCCAGTTCCCGCTCCAGCGTCTTCACCAGCGAGAGGAGTTGCTCGGTGGGCACTTCACTGATTCTGCCGCCGATCATCACGCACCCTAGAATCTGCAATCTCAAACCGCGAATGTCCAGTTCCAATTGTGCCGCCGGTTTGGCGTACGTCGGCCCAAACCCGTAAAATGAAGGCGATGAGCGAGCTGCGCCAGATCCTGGAGCGCGTCGAGGCGGGACGCCGGATCGGCCCGGAAGAGGGCCTGACGCTCCTCCGCTCGCGCGACCTGGCCGCGCTGGGACGGGCGGCCGACGGGGTGCGCCTCCGCAAGCATCCCGACAACGTGGTCTCCTTCCTGATCGACCGCAACATCAACTACACCAACGTCTGCGTGGCGCGCTGCACCTTCTGCAACTTCTACCGCAAGCCGAAGCACGGGGAAGGGTACCTGCTCGAACACGAGGAGATCTTCCGCAAGATCGAGGAGACGATCGAGCGGGGAGGCACCGGCATCCTGATGCAGGGGGGGATGAACCCCGACCTGAAGATCGAGTACTACGAGGACCTGCTGCGGGCCATCCGGGAGCGCTTTTCCATCCACCTGCACTGCTTTTCGCCCCCCGAGGTGGTGGTGCTGGCCAAGCTCAGCAGGATCTCGCTGCGGGAGGCGATCCGGCGGCTCAAGGCGGCCGGACTCGACTCCATCCCCGGCGGCGGCGCCGAGATCCTCACCGAGCGGATGCGCCGCGAGATCGGACCCGGGAAGTGCACGGCCGCCGAGTGGCTGGAGGTGATGCGGGTGGCCCACCAGGAAGGGCTGCTCACGACCGCCACCATGATGATCGGAGGCGGAGAGTCGCTCGAGGAGCGGATCGAACACCTGGAGCGGCTGCGCGGGCTGCAGGACGAAACGGGCGGGTTCGTGGCCTTCATCCCCTGGAACGTGCAGCTGGAGGGCACTCCCATGTCGGCCACCATCCGCCACGAGGTTTCCCCGGTGGAGTACCTGCGGCTGCTGGCGGTGAGCCGGATCTATCTGGACAACTTCCACAACATTCAGGTGTCCTGGCTGACCCAGGGACTGAAGGTGGCCCAGATCGCGCTGCACTTCGGGGCCAACGACGTGGGCAGCATCATGATCGAGGAAAACGTGATCAGCACGGCCGGGGCCCACCGCACGGCCGCCAGCCGCGACTTGATTCGGCTGGTCGAAGAGGCCGGGTTCGTCCCGGCCCAGCGGGACACCCTCTACAGGACCTTTCGTGAGATCGCGAAAGCCGGGTGAGACGGGGCCGGGCACGGGGCCGGCGGGGGCGTAGCGGCATTGACTGACCCGGCGATTTCACGTATAAACGCAAGCGATATACGGGGGATCGACATCCAAGTTTGGTGTGTCTTTTCGGAGGCGTGCCTTTTCTTTTTTTGAATTTCCGCTGACTCGAACCCATCCCCAGACGGAAGCGCAGTGGAAAGCGGAGGAGGACTGATGAAACGGTTGTGGGTACTGCTCGCCGTCGGAGTGCTGGCGACGGGAGGGCTCTGGGCTCAGGCGCAATCCAGCACGGCCGACCTGATCGGGGTCGTCAAGGACGCCAGCGGCGGCGTGCTGCCCGGCGTCGAGATCACCGTTCGCAACGTCAACACCGGGTTCACCCGCACCAGCATCACCAGCGAAACGGGGAGCTACCGCATCCCGCTGCTGCCGCCGGGTGAATACGAGATCCGGGCCGAGTTCCCCAGCTTCCAGACCAAGGTCTACCAGGGGGTGCAGCTGACGGTGGGACAGTCCGCCAACCTGGACATGACCCTCGAGGTGCAGTCTTCGGACACGGAAGTGACCGTGGTCAGCAACGCCGCCATCATCGAGAAGCAGCGCACCGTCCAGTCGGCCACCATCAGCCAGGTCGAAATCGAAAACCTGCCCATCAACGGCCGCAACTTCCTGGACTTCGCCCTGCTCACGCCGGGCGTCGGGGACAAGAACGTCCTGACCACCGAGTCGGCGGTGCAGGCGCCCACTTCGGGCCTCTCCTTCGGCGGGCAGGACCAGCGCAGCAACTACGTGACCGTGGACGGCGTGGACAACGTGGACCCGATCTCCAACTCGGTCCGCTCCACCCTGAGCCAGGAGGCGATCCAGGAGTTTCAGATCAACCGCAACACCTTTTCGGCTGAGTTCGGACGGGCCCGCGGCGGCGTGATCAACATCGTCAGCAAGTCGGGCACCAACGACTTTCACGGCTCGGCATTCTTCTTCTTCCGGGACGATGCCTTCGACGCCCGCAATACCTTCGCCCGCGAGGCCGACCCGCAGTTCGAGCGCTACCAGTACGGCGGCTCGGTGGGCGGGCCGCTGGTGGAGGACCGGACTTTCTTCTTCGCCAGCTACGAGGGGCTGGACCGCAACGAGTCGCTCTTCGTGAACTTCCTGGACGACCCGTCCATCTTCACGCCCACGCCCTCGCAAAACGACTTGTTCGGGTTCCTGGCCAGCACCGGCATTCCCTCGCTGCAGTTCCTGGCGGGGGCCTTCATCGACCCGCGCTTCGGGGTCCTGCACACGCTGGAGAGCAACTTCCCCACCACCCTGGCGCTGTTCCGGCGCGAGAGCGGGACCTTTCCCTTCGAGGCGGACTCGGACACCTTTTCGATCAAGGTCGACCATCAGGCCAGCGAGAACAACCAGATGGTCTTCCGCTTCAACTTCAATGACTCCTTCACCGACAACGCCAACTTCGGGGCGCTGGAAGGCGTGTCCAACGGCGTGCAGTTCGACTCGCGCGACTTCGCGATCGTCTTCACCGACACGCACATCTTCAGCCCCACCACGCTGAACGAGTTCAAGTTCCAGTTCGCCGACCGCGATTTCGTGGTCCCGACCAACGACCCGTTCGGCCCGCAGCTGACGATCTCGGGGGTGGCGGAGTTCGGGCGTGAGTTCTTCAACCCCTCGGGCTACGACGAGAAGGTCTACCAGTTCACCGAGAACCTGACCCTGATCCGGGGCAATCACACCCTGAAGGTGGGCGGCGACCTCAACACGCTCACCTTCGACGGCTTCGCCGAGGTGTTCCTGGGCGGGCGTTTCAGCTTCGGGGAACGCGTGCCGCTGGCCTCGGTACTGGAGGCCCAGCTGGGACCCGGAACGACCGCCGGCCTGATCAGGCAGCTGAGCACCCCGGTTTCGGCCGGGGGGCTGGGACGGCCCGACCTGGTGCCCAACGTGCTGGCGCCGATCTCCGCGCTGCAGTCGTTCAACTTCGGGTTGCCCATCTCGTTTCTGCAGGGATTCGGCGATCCCTTCACCGGCTTCACCTATCCGCAGCTGGCGCTCTACCTGCAGGACACCTGGAAGGTCCGCGAGAACTTCACGTTGAACCTGGGTGTGCGCTATGACGTGGACTGGCGCACCGAAACCACCAACGTGACGAGCAACACCGCGCCCTTCCAGTTCGAGGACGCGGCCATCAACGACCGCAACAACTTCGCCCCCCGCATCGGCTTCGCCTGGGACCCCGCCAACAACGGGCGCACGGTGATCCGGGGCGGCTACGGCATCTTCTACCAGAACTTCTTCCAGGCCATCGCCTTCGTCTCGCAGGTGCTGTCGGGCCAGATCTCGCAGGTCTTCCTGCCCATCACCGGACTTCCGGGAGTCCCGGCGACCTCGGCCACGCTCTTCGCGCGGGTCTGCCCCGGGGCAGACTGCTCGCAGGGCCAGACGGGACAGCAGGCGCTGCAGGACCTGGGCATCACGCCCGGCACCACGCCGTCCGTGATCCTGCCGGGCGCGGCGGACGTGGTGAACCCCTACAGCCACCAGGCGAGCCTCGGCATCGAGCAGGCCCTGGGGCGCGACTGGTCGATCAGCCTGGACTACAGCCTCAACCGGGGCGTGCACCTGATCCGCTCGCGCGACATCAACGTCAACCCGGTGGGACCCAACATGTTCGCGGGGCTGCGCGACCCGCGCTTCGTTCAGATCAACCAGATCGAGACCAGCGGCAGCTCGATCTACCATGGATTCTCGGCCAACCTGAAGAAGCGATTCTCGGACAGTTTCTCGTTCAACCTGGCCTACACGCTGGCCAAGGCGATCGACGACACCACCGACTTCATCACGCCGCTGCAGCCCAACGACCAGACCAACCTGAACGGCGAGCGCTCGCTGTCGACGTTCGACCAGCGCCACCGGCTGGTTTTCAGCGGGGTTTTTCAGAGCCCCTGGGAGACGGGTCGCGGCCAGGGTTTCGCCAACAACCTGCTCGGCGACTGGGTGTTCTCCCCGATCGTCACGGCCTCGAGCGGCAAGCCGTTCAACCTG
>JBFGHG010000074.1:0-8746 GCA_041578395.1 Acidobacteriota bacterium | reverse complement strand
CTACCGGCTGCGGCTGACCGCCTCCGACGGGGCTCTGACGTCGTCTGACGACGCCATCGTCACCGTGAACTGAACCGGAAGAAAAAGTGGCGTGGGCTTCCAGCCCGTGGTGCTGGATTTTGGGATCACGGGCAGGATGCCCGCGCCACACTCTCACCAGTTCAGGCCGGCGGCGCCCCAGAGCATCTGCGCCTGGTCGTCCAGTCCGGTCATCTCCCAGCGCGTCAGCGCGATCGGAATCCGGCCGGCGGCCAGGAAGCGGTCGTGGAACTCCGCCAGGTCGAAGTCCTCCCCCAACTGCTTTCGCCGGTCCGCCAGCAGCTGTTCGATCTGCACGCGGCCCATCAGATAGCTGATCCCGTAGCCGGGTCGGCGGAGATAGATCTCGCAGTCGACCCTCGCGACGTCGGAATCCATGAAGGGGACGTTGTCGACCATGTACTGCACCGCCTCCTCCACGTTCCAGCGATTCAGGTGCAGGGCCACCTCGGCACGGTTGCGGACCGCCCGGGCGGCCTGAAAGACGTAGAACAGTTCGCGGGTGCGCGGACGGTCCTCGAGCAGGCCGGACTGCAGCAGCATCTCCTCCAGGTAGAAAGCCCACCCTTCGACCCGGCCGCTGTCGGTGAACTCGGCCCGAATCGGATGCCGGTAGTCCCGCTGCAGCCAGGCGTCGAAGCGATGGCCCGGCACCACCGCGTGGACGTGGTCGGGCAGGGGATCGCGGTACTGGATCTCTTCCCAGAAGTTGCGGCCGCCCGGCCGCACGGTCCAGGGGACGTTGTGATCGAACGGACCCAGCCCCTCGGGAAGCGTCAAAATCTTCTGCCGCCGCAGGAATTCGCGCACCAGCCGGTCGGCCTGGGCGACCCGCTCTTCGTAGGCGGCTTCCGAGGTGGCCGGTTCGAGCGGGGGCAGATCCCGGTTGCGCCACTGCTCCAGCGCCAGAAAGGCGAGCGCGCGCTGGCGCTCCCGCTCGCCCACGATCAGCACGTTCTCCCCGTCGAAGGGCATCAGCAGCACGTTGATCAGATGCCAGTCGTAGTGCTTCGCTCCGATGCCCGACTTTGCGTTCATCCGAGGCAGGTTCTCGCGCAGCCAGTCGCGGAAGCCCTCGACGGCGGCCAGTGAGGCTTCGATGTCCTCGGCCAGGGAGGGCTGATCCCGGCGCGCACGCTCGAGCAGATCCCGGTACCACCCGATCACCCCGGCCGGCGGCACCTCGCGGCGCGGGTGCCCGTGGCCGACGCCGTCGTGCCGCTCCAGGTTGCGCAAGGCCAGACGGGTCAGCTGGCCCGCTCCCTCGATCAGGTTCTCCCGGCCCCAGGCCAAAACCGCCGGGACGGACGTCAGACGGACGCGCCACCGCTCCAGCGGTTCTCCCTCCAGGGGCAGCTGGACGAAGGGAATCGAAGCCACGCGGTCCACGTAGAAGCCGGGGTCTCGTCGCCAGGGCCGCAGAGCCGCGTGCTCGCCATAGAGCCGGGCCACCCGCGAGCGGACCAGCAGGTAGTCGACCTTGTGCTCGACCTCCCAGCCGGAGGCGTCGATCCGGCCCAGCCGGTTCCGGAGTTCCGGGAGCGCGGCGGCCCGCTCTTCGAACGCCCCGGAGGACAGGTCTTCGAGCCGGTCCAGATCGAGTGCGCGGATCTCCGAGAAGATCTGGAGCAGGTCGGGGTAGCCTTCGGGAGAGGAGGGCTGGGCGGCGATCCCCGCCGGCACCAGCAGCACGAGTGCGAACAGCCAACGTCTGATCATGAACGGATGCTAGCATCGATTTCAGATTTGAGATTTCAGACTTCGGATTTGGGTTTTTCGAATAGACCGCCCGGCCGGGGCGTCTTACTGGTGGGAGCCGGAGGGCTCCCGGTTGAGGAGGACAATGGATACGCACGTCAAAGTTGTGGGTGTTTTGAATATCGTCTGGGGCGCCGTCGGACTGCTGGGCGCCTGCATCGTTTTTTTCATGCTGGGCGGGGTCGCCGGGATGGTGGCGGTTCTGGAGGAGTCGCCCGATGCCGCCTTGGTCGTGTCGATCCTCTCCGTGCTGGCGGTCGCGATCGCCGGTCTGATCGCTCTGCTGTCGCTGCCCTGTCTGATCGTCGGCTACGGGTTGTTGCGGCTGCGCGGATGGGCAAGGGTGCTGGGGATCGTGCTCTCGATCCTGCACCTGCTGGAAATCCCTTTCGGGACGGCGCTGGGGGTCTACGGCCTGGTGGTGCTTCTCAACGAGCGGACCGGAAGGCTGTTCGATCCCGCCGGCGCGGGGGCGCTTCCCTCCCGGCCCGTCTCGGTCTGACGATTCACTGTTTGGCGCCGTCCGGGTCGAAGACCTCTTCGATGAGGCGCTCGAAGAGGCGGGCCAGTCCAAACGCCAGCGGGAGGCTGGGATCGTATTTCCCCGTCTCGATGGCGTTGATGGTCTGGCGCGACACGCCCAGGCGCCCCGCGACTTCCGCTTGCGACCAGTTGCGCTCGGCACGCAGTACTCTGAGCCGGTTGTTCACGCGTACCTCCGCGCCAGGACCACGGTCGCCAGAGCCCAGGAAACGAACATGACCGCGGCGGGATCGGCGATGTCTATGGCGGGCAGGCCGGCCCCCTCCAGCAACTGGTAGCCGAACATGAAGATGGCCCCGGCGCCGAAGCCCCAGCCCAGCGCCTCGACCTGGATTTTGCGCTGCAACTCGTCGGCCTGCCGCACGAAGCGCAGGAAGGCCATTACGGCGCCCACGCCCAGCAGGCTGGGCACCAGCGCCACGACGTAGCCGAAGGCGCCCGACACCCAGTCGAATTCCAGCAGGAACATGCCGGCCACGAAGCTCAGCATCCAGGTCAGCATCCAGAGAATGTAACTCCACTGGTTGCGGCGGTCGCGCGCCGTCAAGTCCCCACACCAGCTCCGGGTCGATTCACTTTCGAAGTGCATATCGTCAAACTCCCTTGATAATTTGTCAATTAAACTTGACAAACTGGAGTGTAGACTGCGCTTGACAATTTGTCAAGCTCGCTTGTCATCTTTTTTCCGAATCCCTGGAAAAACCGGCAAATTGGCCGGCGCACGTGAGACAATCGGACACACCATGGACTCCCCCTCGAGTGGGCGCGACTCGCAGGGCCGGCGTCGGCGCTACCTCGTCCTGTACGACGATCAGTGCGAGATCTGCCAGGCGGGAATCGCCTGGCTGCGGCTGCTGGACCGCCGCGGCTTCTGCAGGCCGCAGCCGATCGACCCGGCGATTCTGGCCTCCTTCGAACCCCCGTTGAAGCTCGAGGACTGTCTGCGCGAGCTGCACGTGGTCACGCCTCGGGGCGAGGTGCGGCGCGGGTGGGAGGCGGTGGCGACGCTGGCCCGGCGCTTTTTCTGGACCTGGCCCATCGGCGTGGCGGGACGCGTTCCGCCCTGCAGCTGGCTGGGTGAGTTCGGGTATCGCCTGGTGGCGCGCAACCGCTACGCGCTGAGCAAGTGCCGCGGAGGCGCCTGCAATGCGGCGCGGCCCGAGAGTGTGCGCCGCAGCTCTTCCACGACGGCCTTCTGGACCTGCTACACCACCGGGATGCTGCTGCGCGCTCCCCTGATCGCGGGGGCGGCAGCCGCCGGCACCTTCCAGCGGACCGGCGCCTACCTGCGCACCTTCCGGCGACGCCTGGACCTGCTCGACGGTCGGCTCTCGATCTGTTTTCTGGGCGGGGTCCGTCCCGACCTGGTTCCGCTCGTGTTCGGCGAGCTGTTCACGATGATCGTCTACGACGACGTCGCCATCGATCCCGGCTCCCCGCGCATGCGCCGCTCCCTGGAGCGTCACCTGCGGCGCCTGCCCGCCGGACGGATCCGCAAGGTGGTGGCCACCCACCACCACGAGGAGCACGTGGGCAATCTGAACTGGCTGAGCGGCCGCACCGGCGCTCCGATCCACCTGTCGGAAGCCACGGCCCGCCTGCTCACCCCTCCCCACCCCCTCCCCTGGGCCCGGCGCGTCATCATCGGACAGCCTCCCCCGCTGGAACCGCCGTACGAGACCCTGGGGAAGTCGCTGCAGACTGCGCGAGGCCGGCTGCAGGTGTACCCGGCACCGGGCCACTCCGACGACCACGTGGTGCTGTACGACCCGGAGCAGCGGCTGCTGCTGGCGGGAGACGCCTTCATGGGCAGCTACTTCTCGACGCCCAACCCGGACGTGGACAGCCGGCGCTGGATCGAAACGCTCGAGCGGCTGCTGGAACTGGACATCGCCATTCTGGTGGAAGGCCACGGCCACGTGCACACGCTGCGCCGGGAGGTCCCCGACGCGGCGGGAGTGGTCAACCGTCAGGATCCCCGGGAGGCGCTGGCCGAGAAGCTGCGGCTGCTGCGCTGGGTCCGCCGGCAGGTCGAAGCGGGCCTGCAAGACGGGTTGCCGGCGGGCATGATCGAGGCCAGCTGTTTTCCATGGGGCCAGAGCTGGGCCTGGGAGCGTTTCGCCAGCGACGAGCTGACCCGACTGTTCAGCCTGGGCCACTTCTCCCGCAGCGAGCTGGTGCGCAGCTTCGTCCGCGAGGGGGGGGAAATCCTGCCCACGGTCTTCGAAATGCGGCTGCACGGGTCGGAATCGCCCGCTGAGCGAATGCGGGACGAGCGGGGCCCGTAGTAAGCAGCGGGTGCGCGAAAGCGGCGGAAAGGAGCTGCCATGTACCTCCTGCTCTTGCTTGGCGGTTGGGCGATCTCGGTCTGGGTTTTCTGGCGCGGTCTGCGAACGCCGAGCCGGACGGCGGTCGTGCTGGGCGCCGCCGGATTCGCGGGGACCTGCGCTTTCTTCGCCCTGCTGAACTTCTGGGGTGAGATGCTCTGGTTCGACGCGCTCGGGTTCTCGGGCCGCTTCTGGACGGAAGTGTATGCGCGGCTGCTGCTGGCGGCGGCGGCCGCGGCCGTTGCGTTCGGCTGGGCCTGGCTCTCGCTGCGGGTGAGCGGCGTGTCCCGCCGGCGAGCGGCGACCGCCTGGATTTGCGCGGGTTTGGGAGCGCTGTGGGGCGTGTCCCAGTGGAAGCGCTTCCTCCTCTACGCTCACGCGCAGCCGACCGGCTCGAGCGACCCGATCCTGGGTGTCGACACCGGTTTCTATCTGTTCCATCTGCCCTTCTGGGACTCTTTGTACTGGCTGCTCCTCGGCCTGGCACTCGTGCACTGGATGGCCGCCGCCAAGAGCCGGTGGTCCATGGCCCGCCGCGTGACCGGGTTCGGGCACCTGCTGCGGATTGTCGCCGAGGGCCTGGAGCTGGCGCGCTTCCAGCTGGGCAGTCTCCTGCTGGTACTGGCCTGGGGGTTGTACCTGGGCCGCTTCCACCTGATGTACTCGCAGTGGGGCGCCGTCAGCGGTCCCGGATGGACCGACGTCCACCTGCGGCTCCCGGCGTTCGGGCTGACGGCGGTCGTGACGGCCCTGGCCGGGCTGGCGCTTCTCGTGGGTTCGGTCCGGGCGCGCCTGCGGTCGCCTCAGCCGCAGCAGAAGGGTGGTCCGCGCGGGCGGGTCCGGTTGGGGGTGGCGGCACTGGCCGCCTTCTGGCTGGCGGCCCTGCTGGCGGTGCCGGGGCTCCTGCAGGCTCTGCTGGTGACGCCCAACGAGATCACTTACGAACGCCCCTACATCGCCCACAACATCGAGTTCACCCGGCAGGCCTTCGGTCTGGACCGGGCCGAGGAACGGGAGTTTCCGGTGTCGGAGGAATTCACGCGGGGGCTGGCCGAGGAGAACCGCGGGCTGCTGGACGAGGTCCGCCTGTGGGACTGGCGGGCGCTGAAGGCGGTTCACAAACAGTTCCAGGAGATCCGCCTCTACTACGAGTTCGACGACGTGGACATCGACCGCTACACGGTGGGCGGCCGCTACCGCCAGGTGATGATCTCCACCCGCGAGATGGAAGTGGACAACCTGCCGGCCGACAGCCGCACCTTCGTCAATCGCCGCTTCAAGTACACCCACGGCTACGGCCTGACGATGACTCCGGTGAGCGAATTCACCCCGGAAGGCCTGCCCAACTTCCTGGTGCAGAACATCCCGCCCGAAGCCGCGGCGCCCGAACTCGAAGTCACCCGGCCCGAGATCTACTACGGAGAATTGACCCACTCTCCGGTCTACGTCAACACCAGCGAGGAGGAGTTCGATTTTCCGCGCGGCGACCAGAACGTCTACCGGCATTACTCGGGCGGCGGCGGAGTCGAGCTGACGGGCCTGTGGCGCAAGTTCGTCTACGGCTGGAAGTTCGACGGCACCAAGTTCTTCCTGTCCAGCTACCCGCGCCAGGGAAGCCGCATTCTGTTTCACCGCAACGTGGCCGACCGGGTGCGCACGCTGGCGCCCTTCCTGCGCTTCGACGACGACCCCTACGCCGTGCTGCACGAGGGAAGGCTCTACTGGTTCATCGACGCCTTCACCTACTCGAGGTATTACCCCTACTCCGAGCCGTTCTCCTCGCGGGAACGGATCGGCTACAGCGCGGGGCAGGGCAGTCGCGAGCTGGAGCGCCGGGTGGTGCCCGAGCTGAACCGGGCCAACTACGTCCGCAACTCCGTCAAGGCGGTGGTGGACACCTTCGAGGGGGCGGTGACCTTTTACGTGTTCGAGCCCGAGGATCCGATCATCCGCCTCTGGCAGCGGGTCTTCCCGGGCATGTTCCGGCCGCGCTCGGAGATGCCGGCCGGGCTGGCGGGGCACGTGCGCTACCCGGCCGACCAGCTGCTGGTGCAGGGCCTGGTCCTGGCCAAGTATCACATGCGGGACCCTGAGGTCTTCTACAACCAGGAGGACCTGTGGGTGCGGGCCACCGAGAAGTACTTCGCGGCGATTCAGCCGGTCGAACCCTACTACGTGATGTGGGAGCCGCCCGGCTCCGACAGCGTGCAGTTCGTCCTGATTCAGCCCTTCACCCCCAAGAACCGGCAGGTCGTGATCGGGTGGATGGCGGGGATGTGCGACGGCGACGACTACGGACGCCTGGTGGTGTACAAGTTCCCCAAGGAGAAGCGGGTGCTGGGGCCGCAACAGGTGGAGACCAAGATCGACCAGGACCGTTTCCTCTCCGGCCAGCTGACCCTCTGGGACCAGCGGGGGTCGCAGGTGATCCGGGGCAACGTCCTGGCCATTCCCGTCCGCGACACCCTGCTGTACGTCGAACCGATCTACCTGCAGGCGGAGACGGCGGCGTATCCGGAGCTGCGCCTGGTGGCCGTGATGCACGGGGACCAGTTGAGCTACGCGGAGGACCTCGAGCTGGCACTGGAGGGGTTGTTCGAGGGTGCCCCCGTCCGCGCCCTCGAGCCGGGCGAGGGGGCTCCCGCGGAGCTGGCGCGCCGGGCCCGGGAGGCGTTCGAACGCTACCTGGAGCTGCAGGCGGAGGGGCGCTTCCGCGAGGCGGGGGCGGAGCTGGAGCAACTGCGCGAACTGCTGGCCCGGCTGGCGGCACCACCGCCCTCCAGGCCGTGAGTCTCAGGGCCGGCCTTGCAGGCGTGCGTCCGGAACCACGGGCAGAGATGCCCGTCCTACCGCCACGGCTTCCCGTTCCAGCAGCATTTGCTCGATTTCGCGCAGGATGGGCTGCAGGGGCGCTCCCTGCAGGTTGCACATGAGCGCCACCACCAAGCCCCGCTCCGGAATCATGTCCATCAGCGTCGCCGTACCCGCCTGGCCTCCGGCGTGACCCACCGCCAGCATGCCGTCCTGACCGCGGACCGCCAGGGCGAAGCGGACCAGGTCCGCGGCGGTGGAGACCAGCCCGCCTCCGGGCACCTTCATGCTGGTGTCGTGCAGCGTGGCGTTGACCACCGCGCCGGGCTCGATCTTCCGCTGGAAAGGCGGGGGCAGGGAATCGTACAGCTGCTGCTCGACGCGGAAGTACCCCCGGGCCCGGTTCGGGATCAGCAGGAAGTGGTGGTCGACCGAGGTCCGGGCCATGCCCGCCGGCTCAAAGATCCGCTGCTCGAGGTAGGCCTCGAAGTCGAGGCCCGAGGCGCCTTCCACGGCGCAGCCCAGCAGGTTGTAGCCGTAGGTGGAGTAGCCGAAGCGCGTCCCGGGCTGGTACTGCAGCTCGTCGCCGGCGAACAGCTCCAGGGCCTCGCCGATGGAGTCGTAGTGCCGGGTGCCGCTGGCCTCCTCCCGGCTCCGGTAGTGCCGTACGCCCCCCATGTGACCGAGCAGCAGGCGCGCGGTGACGGGCCAGGCCTTCTCCGGATAGGCGGGGCAATGGGCCTGGATCGGGCCGTCCAAATCCAGCTTTCCCGCTTCGGCCAGCTGCATCACCGCCACCGCGGTCATCGGCTTGGCGATGGAGGCCGTCCGGTACACGGTGTCGGCGGTGGCGGGCACGGAGTTCTCGAGGTCGGCCCGCCCGAACCCCCGCATGTAGACCAGCCGCCCGTCGACGGCGACGGCCACGGAGATTCCGGGGATCGACAGCTCCTCCCGCTTTTCTTCCAGCAGCCGCCCGATGCGGGCGGCCAGTTCCGGGTCCAGTTGGGCGCCCCGGACGGACACGGCGAGCAGCAGGACGACGGCCAGCAGAGCGCTTGCTCTACGGATCTGCATGAGTTTCCTCCCGACGGGAGCCATGATAGCGTTTCCGGGGTGCGGGGGCCGTTGAACCTTGGCGGCCCCCCCTGCGTTGAAGAGAGACAGTCTTTCCGTTACCAGGCTCGATTACGACTCGAAGCAGAGGAGGACCAGGATGGCAGATGATCTGAAGGGCCGTTTCATGTGGTACGAACTGCTCACCACGG
>JBFGHG010000073.1:0-8763 GCA_041578395.1 Acidobacteriota bacterium | reverse complement strand
TCGAGGTGTACGGCGCCGGCCTGGATCAGTCCACCGGGCGGCCTGCGCTGGAGATCCGCTACCAGTTGGACGGACCCGAGGGAGCGCTCCTGGAGCAGGTCGACGACGCCGGGAAGTCGATCCATTACGCCTCGGCCGAGCGCCTGGTGCTGATGCGCGTCTTTTCCCCGGCGCATTGGCCTGCAGGCCGCTGCCGTCTGACCGTGACGGTGCAGGACCGCGTGACCGGGCAGTCCGTTTCGGCCTCGGAATCCCTCGAAATCGAGCGCTGATCCTCTTCCTTTTTTCCCCAGACTGTGCCACGCTTGCGGTGTTGGTTGTCCAACCATTGGGAACCACTTTCCTAGGAGGGTGGCAGTGAATTCACGACCTGGAATCGTTCGGCTTCGAATCTTTTCGAGCGTGGTCCTGGCAGTTCTGTCCGGTGCCGGGCTGATGGCGCAGACTTCCTCGCTGCAGGGAACCGTTCGCGATCCCTCCGGACAGGTGGTGCCGGGCGCCTCGGCCTATCTCACCAACGAGGCCACCAGCGTCACGCGCGAAACGGTCACCGACGACATTGGCTTCTACCAATTCGTGCAGGTGCCCCCCGGCACGTACTCGGTGCGGGTGGAGCTGGACGGTTTCAAGACCGCGGTCCGCGAAAACACCCGCCTGCTGGTCGACTCCACCATCACGCTGGACATCGAACTGCAGCTGGGAGACATCAGCGAGGTGGTCACCGTCACCGCCGAGCAGGGCACGCTCGTCAACTCGGTGGATGCCTCGGTGGGCAACAACTTCAACGAAGTGCAGGTGCAGAACCTGCCGCTGCTGACCCGCAACGTGGTGGAGCTGCTCAGCCTGCAGCCGGGCGTCAACCAGTCGGGGGAGGTTTCCGGCTCACGCTTCGACCAGAACAACGTGAACCTCGACGGGGTGGACGTCAACGACCAGCAGAGCCCCGCCGCCTTCGAGAGCGTTCTGCCCGTCCCGCTGGACTCGGTACAGGAGTTCCGGGTGACCACCCTCGGCTCCAACGCCGTACAGGGCCGCTCCAGCGGCGGGCAGGTGTCACTGGTGACCAAGAGCGGCACCAACTCCTGGCACGGGAGCCTCTACGAGTTTCACCGCAACACCGTGACGGCCGCCAACACCTTTTTCAACAACGCCAACGACGTGGAACGCTCCGCCCTGATTCGGAACCAGTTCGGCTTCTCGGTGGGGGGGCCGATCAAAAAGGACCGGGCCTTCTTCTTCTTCAACTTCGAGAACCGCCGCGACTCGCGCGGCTCGCCCGAATCGCGCACCGTTCCCAGCGAGGCGCTGCGGCAGGGAGTGCTCACGTTTCGGGCGGTCGACGCGATGGCCGGCGAGGAGACCATTCAGACGCTGACTCCCGACGAGCTGGCGCTGGTCGACCCGGCCGGCATCGGCAACAGCGCCGCCATGCTGCAGATCCTCAACAGCTATCCGGCGGGCAATGCCCCCACCCTGGGGCTGGACCTGGGGCTGAACTTCAGCGGGATCCGTTTCAACGCGCCCCTGCGAATCGACCGCAAGGCGTACGTGGCCAAGTTCGACTTCAACCTGTCGGAGAACCATCGCCTGTCCTGGCGGGGGACGCTGGCCGACAACAAGGAGGACCGTCTGGGCGGCCTGGCGCAGTTCCCGGGACAGGGTCCCCGCGGTGAGACGCTCAACAATAGCCGCGGCTTCGCCGCCCAGTACAACACCACTTTCTCGCCCCGGCTGGTCAATACGTTCACCTATGGGTACACGCGGCAGGGCCTGGAGTCTTCCGGCGTGGTCGGCGACGTCCTGGTAATCCGCTCGATGAGCCATCCCACCGGCGACGGGCCCCGCGGCTTTGGCCGGACGGTCCCGGTGCACAACATCAACAACGACCTGAGCTGGCTGGCGGGCAATCACACTCTGCAGGCCGGCATCAACTTCCGCCTCATCACCAACGACCGCTTCTCCTTCGCCGAGTCGTACTACCGGTACGTCATCAACAACGGCTTCCTGTTCGGGTTGGGCCTGGATCTGGTGGACAACATCAACGCGTACATCCAGCAGCGCAGCGGCAACCCCAATCTGGCAGTGCAGTCCGCCACCCCGGTGATTCGCGCCGCCATGGCCACCTACGGCGTGATCTCCCAGGGGGATTTCACCTTTCAGTTCGACCGCAGCGGCACGGCCCTGCCTCGCGGGGCCGCGCAAGTGCGCAATTTCGCCACCCAGGAGTACGACTTCTACGTCCAGGACGCCTGGAAGATCACGCCCACCTTCACCCTGACCTACGGCATGCGTTACGGCGTGGCCCGGCCCCCCTACGAGACGACGGGGCTGCAGGTGGCGCCGACGGTCTCGCTGGGCGCTTATTTTGCCGAGCGGGCAGCCAACGCCCTGCAGAGCATCCCCAGCAACGCCAGCGACCTGCTGACCTTCGAGCTGAACGGCCCGGAGAACGGGCGCGACAGCTGGTACGACAGGGACGACAACAACTTCTCTCCGCGCGTCGCCTTTGCCTGGAACCCAGGCTACCAGGAGGGATTCCTGGGTGCCCTGATGGGCGGGGATGCGGTGCTGCGCGGCGGCGTCGGCGTGGCTTACGACCGTTTCGGCGGGGAGTTGATCGTCAACTTCGACCGGCTCGGCTCGGTCGGAGTCTCCACGGCGGTCGGCTATCCGAGCTTCGACTACGTCACCGCGCCGCGCTTCAACGGGACCTTCCCTGCCCCGCCCGACGCGCCCACGGGGGGCTTCCCCAATACTCCGGCCCTGAACTTCGCGATCGGGACCAACACCTACGGCATCAGCGACGACCTGGTGGCGCCCTATTCGTTCCCCATCAACTTCTCCTACGCGCGGGAACTGCCCGGGGACCTGAGCCTGGAGGTCGGCTATCTGGGCCGGCTGGGACGCAAGAACCTCGCCCAGCTGGACATCATGAGTCCGTTGAACTACTTCGTGGACCCGGAATCCGGTCAGAACTGGATCGAGACGGCCAACTTCGTGCGCGACCTGTACGTCAACGGCGGGCTCACCACCGACGCCATCGCCGCCGATCCGTCCCTCGTGCCCACCATTGCCTACGCCGAGAACATCTTCCCTTCGCTGGCAGCGGAAAACGCGTTCATCGACGGGTCGGCCTCGGCCAACCTGGCTTTCATCCTGGGCTTCTTCCTCTTCTCGGAAGCCGACGGTCTCCACTTCCTGGACCGCAACCTGTGCGCAGCCCGCTTTGGCTGCCACACTTTCTTCGGCCTGCAGTACAGCACCATGCCCACCTGGTTCAACGCCGGCATCTCCAACTACCACGCCGGCACGTTGAGCGTTCGCCGGCGTTTCCAGAAGGGGGTGGGGTTCGACTTCAACTACACCTGGGCGCACTCGATCGACAACGGCTCCTCGGCCGAAACCGGGGCGGGCCAGTTCGGAGGGGTGATCCTGGACATCTTCGACCAGTCGGCCAACCGCGGCAACTCCGACTTCGACATCCGCCACCAGTTCAATTCCAACTTCATCTGGGAGCTGCCCTTCGGCCGCGGCCGCTCATGGGGCGCCAACGTCCAGCCCTGGGTCAACCAGGTCATCGGCGGCTGGCAGCTGACCGGCATCGCCCGCTATCAGACCGGGTTGCCCACGGGGGTCGGGACGGGGTTCAATTTCACCACCAACTACTTCCTGACCGGCCGCGGGGTGCCCACGCGCCCGATCGAGACCTCCATCGGCACCAACGACAACGGCGTGCCGGGCGTGTTCGTCGACCGGCAGGCGGCGGTGGAAAGCTTCCGGCAGCAGCGGGTCGGCGAGACCGGGCCGCGCAACTACCTGAGGCTGGACGACTTTTTCACCATGGACCTGGGCTTGACCAAGGCCTTCAACCTGCCCTGGGAGGGGCATCGGCTGGTCTTTCGCTGGGAGATGTTCAACGCATTCAACAACGTGAACTTCGACGAGGCGTCGATCAGCCTGGAGCCCTTCGACGCCCCCGCGCGCTTCGGGCAGTTCGAAGAGACCTTCGCTCCGCGCGAGATGCAGTTCGCACTGCGTTACGAGTTCTGAGGGGGACGGGCATCCTGCCGGTCTTTCGCGAGCCCCGGTGCGGGTAGTCGAGATTGGAGAAGTCACTTGCGGGAAGAGGAAGTAGCGGAACTCATCGCAGGGCTGTTCGCATCCGCGCTGGGTTGCGGATTCGTGTTGGCTCTGCTGGTCTTCGCGGTTTTCATCTGGTGGAGGATCTTCTCGAAAGCGGGCTTTCCCGGGGCGCTCGGGCTCCTCATGCTGGTGCCGCTGGTCAACCTGGCGATGATGTGCTTCCTGGCCTTCGCCCGGTGGCCGGTTCAGCAACAGCTCGAACGTCTCCGGGGTGGAGCGCCGTACCGCCAGTGACCTCCATCATGCCGCTCCATGGTACACTCCAGGGTGAAGTAAAGGTGAATATCCGGGGTTGGAGTGAAGGGACGCGGCGCATCCAGCAATCCGGCCGGCCGCTTCGAGCGGTTGGCGTTCGTACCGGACGAATCCGCCGAACGTGCTGACCGTCCGCAAACAGAGTTCTACCGCGACGCCAGCCGGACGGCCGTCAGCTTCAACGAGAGCCCGGACGTGGGCTTCGACGCCAGCGTCAACCCCTACCGGGGCTGCGAGCACGGATGCGTCTACTGCTACGCCCGCCCCACTCACGAATACCTGGGCTTCTCCGCGGGCCTGGACTTCGAGACCCGCATCCTGGTCAAAGAGGACGCACCCGAACTGCTGCGCTGCAAGCTAGCCTCCCGCTCGTGGGAGCCGCAGATCATCGCCTTGAGCGGCGTGACTGATCCCTACCAGCCGGCCGAGCGGAAGCTCGAGATCACCCGCCAATGCCTGGAGGTGCTGCTCGACTTCCGCAACCCCGCAGCCATCGTGACCAAGAGCGCGCTGGTCACCCGCGATGCCGACCTGTTCGTCCGCATGGCCCGCTACGATACAATCGCCGTGAACCTCTCCATCACCAGCCTCGACCCCGGGCTGCAGCGCAAGCTGGAGCCGAGGGCGTCCTCGCCGGCGGCCCGGCTGCAGGCGGTGGCCGAGCTGAGCCGGCAGGGAATCCCCGTGCGGGTGCTGGTGGCGCCCGTGATTCCCTCCCTCAACGACCACGAGATCCCCGCCATCCTGGAAGCCGCGGCGGAAGCGGGCGCCCGGCAGGCCGGCTACATCCTGCTGCGCCTCCCGCACGGGGTGAAGGCGCTGATGGACGAGTGGCTCCTCGAGCATCACCCGCTGCGGCGCGAGCGGGTGCTCGGGCGGGTGCGCGAGGTGCGCGCCGGCCGGCTCAACGATCCCGACTTCGGGACCAGGATGAGAGGGACCGGCAAGTACGCCGAGCAGATCCGCCAGCTCTTCGAGGTGTCGCGCCGCAAGGCCGGACTCGAAAAGGAGATGCCGAAGCTCTCCACCGAGCACTTCCGGAGACCGGGGCGCGCCGACCAGCTGGGATTGTTTTGAAACAAACGCGCTCGAGGAGGGTAGTCAAACCACGGGAGAGGGCGAAAGGAGATTCGAAAGATGAAACGCAGAATCGCAGGCCCCGCGGCCATTGCCTTACTCGCTGTGACCACCGTGGCTTCCACTCCGCTGTTCGGGCACCGGGTCCGGGTCGTCCACCGGCACGGTCACCACGTCCACTTCGGCGCCGTCGGCCACGTTCACCATCCGCGTGTGGTGCGCGTTGCCCGGGTGAACTACGGCACCGTCGACTTCAACGTGCGTCCGCAGAAGTCGCGCATCTACGTCGACGGCGGCTACCTGGGCATCGCCGACGACTTCAACGGTTACCCGCAGAAGGCCCGGCTGTCGGCCGGCCGCCACCGCGTCCGCGTGGTGTCCCCGTCCGGGAGGGTCGAGGTCCGCACCATTTACGTCGCCGCCGGGCGGGAACTGAACTTCAACCTGACCTTCTGAGCCGTCCCAGCCCCGCCATCCGGGCCAGCTTCCCCAGCTGCACGGGCAACCACAGCCAGGGGGCGGCCCGGGGGTGGTGCTTGCGCAGGTATCGCAGCAGATTCCCGTAGTAGATCGACAGGAAACGGGTGCGGCCGAGAGACTCGAGGGAGGCGGCTCCCTGATGGCGGATCGGGCAGTTCGGCAGATAGTAGAGCTTCCAGCCGGCCTGCCGCACCCGCAGGCAGAAGTCGACGTCCTCGAACCACGCCGGGTGAAACCGCGGGTCCATCCCGCCCACCTCGAGCCAGGCCTCCTTCCGCACGAGCCAGCAAGCGGCCGCCGGCTGTTCGACCGCCAGGGGCGATTCGCCCGAGGGCGGGTCCGGCCCGGCCGCCCTGCCCAGCAGGCATTCGCGCAGGACGTTGCCGGGCGTCGGCAGGGGACGAAGTTGAAAGCTCTGCGGGCGCCCGTCCTCTCCCACCAGCGGGCCGCACACCACCGCCGCGCGGCGCAGATTCCGCATCGCCTGGTACAGGCCGCGCACGCTGCCTGCAGTCAGCTGAACGTCCGGATTGAGCAGCAGGAAGAAGGGCGCCGCGACCAGGTCGGCGGCCAGGTTGGCCCCGCCGGCGAATCCCAGGTTTTCGGAAGAGGCGATCCAGCGGCTGCGCGGCAACTCCGCCAGCACCCGGGGTTCCTGTTCTCCCGATGCGTTGTCGATCACCAGGGTCTCGTACAGCTCATCGGCCAGAGGACGGAGCGATTCCAGCAGGGAGGCGAGGTGGTGTCCGCCTCTCCAGTTCACCACTACCACGCTCAGGTCCATGGAACTCCGCGGTCAAACCGGATGATAGGCCAGGGTCGCCCCCACCCATTCTTCCTCGCGGTTGCGCGAGACCCCCATCAGGGCGCCGCGGCTGGTGCGGACCAGGTTGTTGACCAGCAGCGGCTCGTCCTCCCAAAGGTACATCATTCGGATCTCCACCTTGGAGGCGCCCAGGGGCGTCTCCAGCGCGGGGGTGTAGTTGACGCGCCGCTGCAGCAGCCAGTGGCGGGGGTCTTCCAGGCTGCTCACCTGCTCCGCCGTGGGACCCACCACCACTCCCGCTCCCGAGAAGGCGAACAGCGGCTTGAGCACGTACTCGCCCAGGTCGGCCGGCAGCTGCTCGAGGTCGGCCACCACGTGGCACCCGGGAGTATACGGGCCTTCCAGGTGGGGCAGGGCGTACTTGCTGAATCGGAAGAACCAGTTGGGGTGCCCCACCCAGGTCACCTCGACGTCGTCGCGGAAGCAGACGCGGCATTCGTCGCGGTTGGCCAGATCGAAGATGATCCGGTTGTAGATCCGGTGGATCGGAATCTCCCGCCCCCCCTGCCGGTAGTGAAAACGCCCCCGGCGCACCCTCAGGTCGCTGACGCAGACGGTCGGGATGCCCACCAGCTGCTGCATGCAGAGGAAGTCGGCGCGGGTGACCTGCTCGTGCGGCAGCCGCTCGAGCAGCACCACGGTCTCCGGGTCGGCGTCCGCCACGATGATCCGCTTCAGCCTCTCCAGGTAGCCGGCGCCGTCCACGCCGTTGTAGTAGGGCGACAGTCCGTCCGGCAGCGGGAAGTGCTGCCGGATCTTCCGATTGAGGAAGTACTGAAAGCCGTACAGCGAGGGAAAGCCCTGCAGCTCGATCAGCTGAGGCCGGCAATCTCCGGCGGCAGAGCGGGTGATCGCGAAGTCCAGCTGCAGGAACCAGGCGTGCCCCTCCGCGCCGGGCACGGTCAGCGCCGGCGGGACGGCGCCCTCCAGCAGGCCGCGGGCGTGGGCGCGCCGCAGCTGGCTCACCACGTCGTCGGCCGCCTCGCACAGGAGCGCGGAGAACTCGCGGGAGAGGAACAGCGGTGACTCGTTGATGCGGAAGCGGAGCGTGCGGTCCAGCGAATGGTCCAGGTCGGCCACGAAGGCGCGGTAGGTCTCTGGGGAGAAACGGGAATTGAACTGCCGTCGGAGTTCCGGGACCATCGCCGTCCGATCAGTCCAGCAGGAACTCCCCGCGATGCATGATCTGCTCGTCGTCGATCCAGATGTCGAAACAGCGCCCCACGCAGTCGATGTGGGTGGAGGAGATCCAGGTCTGGCCCGTGTGTTCGCAGTAAGGATGCCCAAAGGCGACGTGGATGCCGGGAATTTTTTCGTCCTGCAGGATGTTGCCGATCACGTCGTGCACCGACAGGTTGGTTCCGATGGCGAACTCCCCCACGCGGTTGCTGTTTTCGTCCACGCTGGTGTAGCGGCGAAACTCCTCCAGCAGCTCGGGGTCGTCGCACTCCAGGCCGGTGATGCGCGAGTCTTCGACCTCGATCCTCAGCGGGGTGGACTGCAGGTCGCCGTACTTGCCGCACAGGTAGTCGCCCACCACGCCGTCGGCCACGAAGACGCCGTCCACCCGCGCCGGCGAGGTGAAGATCTCGCCGCCCGGCAGATTGCCCCATTTGTCGGGGCCGATGATCCCGCTGGTCTTGACCCACTTCAGTTCGGGGATGGTCTCAAGCGCTTCCGCAAGCGGCGTCACCTTCCCCTGAATGACAGGAATCTGTTTCGTAATGGAATCGATCGTACTCAGGGGAATTCCGAGGACGCGTCCCACGTCTTTCAGCACAGCGCGGGTTGAGAGGGTGCCGAAGGTGATGATCTGCGAGACGGAATCGGCTCCGTATTTTGCCCGGACGTATTCAATAATCTGCTCTCTTTTGTCGTCGGCAAAATCGATGTCGATATCAGGCATACTGACCCGGTCCGGATTGAGAAATCGCTCAAACAGCAATCCATACAACAGAGGATCGACGTCGGTGATGCCCAGG
>JBFGHG010000072.1:0-8776 GCA_041578395.1 Acidobacteriota bacterium | reverse complement strand
GAGGATCGAGCGCGGAGAGATGCAGCCCGGGGACTATTTCATCTCCAGTCTGGACGAACATTTGAACCAGTTCGGCAACCAGATGGTGTCTCACTGGATTTTGGAGGAACTGGCCCGGCAGAAGTTGACGGAGAGCCCTGTGGCGAGCCCGGAGTTCCAGGGCGGGAACCTGCCCCGGCGCTTCCTGCCTCCGGGTCTGGCGGCGCGCGGGCTGACGACGGCCGCAGCGGAGAGCCGGCCCTGGGAGGGTCTGCTGGGGGTCGGCTCCGAAACGCTCCTTGCCTTCCAGACTCCCCTGGAGCGGCCGTTGGAGCTGTATTTCCGGCTCCGGAACCCCCTGCCTTCTCAGCGCGTCAGGCTCCTGTTCAACGGACGTTTGCTCCCGGACGGGCAGAGATCGATGGCCGAAGGGGAGAAATGGCAGCTGCGGACCGTGGTCCAGACCCGTGCGGGCCGAAACGAGGTTCGCTTCGAGTATGCCGACCACAGCGGGGCCCGCCGGTCCTGTTTCCCGCGGGAGCGGCGGCCCATCGCCGTCCGGTTCGACGAGCTGAGCCTGGAGTTCGAACCGTACTCTTTGCTGCGGTAAGCGGTCTGCTCGGCCGTCCGGGGCTTGCTGCCGCCGGGCGCGCGGGTGCTGGCCGTCTCCGACGGCGACGACGAGCTGCTCGCCCTGCTCCGACCCGGTGCGGCTCACTTCCCCCAGGCCCCCGGAGGCGGATACGCCGGACACTACCCCGCCGACGGTGATACGGCGGTGTCGCATCTGCTGGAGCTGCGGGAGGCCGGGGCCGACTACCTGCTGTTCCCGCGCCCTTCGCTGTGGTGGTTGGACCACTACGGGAGCTTGGCCCGCCATCTGGAGGAGCAAGCGGAGCTGGTCTTCGAGCGCCCCGAGTTGGGCCGGCTCTACCGTCTCGAGTCCCCGCAGCCTGGAACGAGCCGGAAGTAGGGCGCTACAGAGCGGGCGGCCCGCCGGGACGAAGCAGCGACTGTCGGTCCGGCGCTGCGATGTCGAAGTGCCTTCTCTCAGCGTGTCGGGTCGGGAGGATGGCCGTAGGTGAGTTGGAGTTTCCCGGCCAGAGGCTCCAGAGCCGCCTCGAGCGCGCTCAGGTCCGGGCTCGCTGCCGGGTCGTGGCAGCTGCCGAGGCTGCGCTGGAGTCGAGGCGGGTCTGACGCGTAGTCCGCGACCAGAATGCAGGATTCGCCGACCTCAGCTCCCTCCGGCGAGTTTTCCGACGGGGCGGCCGCGAGGATCGCGGCCATCGTGCGGCGCGCATCCTCCGGGGACAGACAACCGGTGTGCTTCGCGGTGATTCGTGCGTGCGGCACGAGGAGCCGGTTCACGCGCGCACACTCCTGCTCCTGGACGAAAGCGACGACCTCGTAGGCCCAGAGAGGGCCGAAGGGCCCGACTACGACCAGGGTACGCAAGTCGAGGCCATATCGCCTGGCCTCTTGCTGCAGATCCGCGGCGAGCTGGGCGGGCTCCACGTGGTAGCTGCCCTCCGTGTAGTCGTCGAACAGGGGCGTCGCGGGAGTGCCGTACCCGAAAAGCACCTCGCGGGCGAACGCGGAGAAGTCGACCGGGGAAGCCTCTTCCAGCTGCGCACCCGGGGGTGCCGGGGAGACCAGGGCCATCGCCAGCAGGAGGGACGTGAGCGCGAGCCGATCGACCATACCTTCCCTTGGACGCAGTTTTCACCCGTCTGGGTCAGTCTCCCGGAACGGACCGGACATCACGCGGGACCGGGGAGAGGAAATCTGGAGCGGGAGCCGCCATACTGTAAGGATGGAGCGCGCAGACGTGACCTCCCTGCTGGCGGCGGTTCGAGGAGGGGACACCCGGGCTCGGGACACCCTCATCGGAGAGCTCTATGGGGAGCTTCGCCGTCTCGCCTCCTCCCTGATGCGCGCGGAGCGGCCGGGGCACACGTTGCAACCCACCGCCTTGGTGCACGAGGCCTTCCTGCGTCTGGTGCCGGGCGGCGGCCAGTGGGAGAACCGGGCACATTTCTTCGGAGCGGCGGCCCGCGCCATGCGGCAGGTGCTGGTGGAGCACGCCCGGCGGCGGCTGGCCGAGAAGCGGGGCGGGCAGGCCCAGCGCGTCACCTTCGCCGACCTGGAGATCCAGGTGGAAGACCCGCGGCTGGACCTGCTGGCCCTGGACGAGGCCCTGACCGCCCTGTCCGAAGTGGACCCGAGGCTGGTACGGGTGGTGGAGCTTCGCTACTTCGCCGGCTGCGACCTTGCCGAGACCGCCCGCATCCTCGACGTCTCACCCGCCACCGTGAAGCGGGACTGGATCTACGCCCGCGCCTGGCTGTACGAGCGGCTGGGCGTGACCCGCTCCGGCGGTTGACTCCGGGGCCGTCCGCCGAGCAAGCGACCACAGATGGGCCGTCACCGCCGCACCGATGCCGGCCACCGCCAGCCACACCCAGAGCGGCGGCGAGGTCAGCAGCAGCGATGCCGCCATCGTCGGCCACAGCACCCTGAGGCTGGCGCGGCAGAGGCGCGCGTCGACCGTGCCGTCTTCCCGGTAACGGGCCAGGTGCCGGCCGAACCACCGGTTGGCCGTCATCCAGCGGTAGAGCCTCTCCGAACTCCTGGAGAAACAGGCCGCCGAAGCCAACAGGAAACAGGTTGTGGGCCACAGCGGGACGAAGATCCCGATGATGCCCGCCGCCAGGGCCAGGCACCCGGCGGCCCACAGGATCACGCGCTTCGCGCGGGAGCCGTTCACATCGACCTCCCCGCCCACTTTCCTCCCCAGGGCAGCAACATCGGCACCTGCCGCCGGTACTCGGCGTAGTCCCGGTGAAAGTCCATCAGGTCGCGCTCCTCCAGCTGAATGGCCACCAGGATGTAGGCCGTCGTGGCCACTGCGAACAGCAGGTGGGCGGCGGTCATCGTGGGTGTCGCCCAGAAGGCCAGGAACCAGCCCAGGTAGAGGGGGTGCCGGATGAACCGGTAGGGGCCGGGGGTCTGGAACCCGAGCGGCTGGTAGGCCCGCCCGCGCAGGTATAGCCACACCTGGCGCAGCCCGAACAGGTCGAAGTGGTTGATCAGGAACGTGGACACCAGGACCAGCAGCCAGCCGCACGCGAACAGGGCGTACAGGATTGCCTGTCCGGCCGGGTGCTCCACTTGCCACACGACTCCTCCCAGGGGCTGCCACTGCCAGAAGAGCAGGATCAGAGCCAGGCTGGAGAGCAGGACGTAGGTGCTGCGCTCGATCGGCTGGGGGACGATGCGGGTCCAGACCTTCTTGAAGCCCTGCCGCGCCATGACGCTGTGCTGCACGGCGAACAGCCCCAGCAGCAGGGTGTTGACGAGCAGCGCCTGCCCGAGCGGCCCCTGGGCGGGCGAGTCGATCGCCTTGGGCACCAGCAGGTTGCCCACGAAACCGACCGCGTACAGAAAGGTGCCGAAGAACACCGCGTAACAGATCACTCCGTAGAGGAAAAAGGAAACACGCTTCATGATTGACCTCCTTCACTGCCACATGTGCAAAACAGCGGAGAAGTGGCTCACTCGGCACGAATTTTTTTTCGTTCCCGGTTTTCCTCGTCGGCCGGGAGCGGTTTAATAGGGGAAACGGTGGGAACTCCAGGCTGGCGGTGAACGTGCGCAACGGCGAGCAGGAGCGAACTCTTTTCGAGCAGTGTCTGCAGCAGGCCCCGGAGGCCCGGGAAGCCTTCCTTCGCGACGCCTGCGGGGGCGGCGAGCTGGTCGACCGGGTGATCGCGCTGCTGTGCGCCCACGACGAGGCGGAAGCCGCGGCCACCCGTGACGAAGCCGGCGAGGTCCGCGGCATGCCCGAACGGATCGGACCCTACCGCCTGCTCCAGGTGCTGGGCGAAGGGGGGATGGGCGTCGTCTACGAGGCCGAGCAGACGGCGCCGATTCGGCGCCGGGTGGCCCTCAAACTGATCCGGCTGGGGCTGGACTCGCGCCAGGTCGTCCAGCGCTTCGAGGCGGAGCGGCAGGCCCTGGCGGTGATGGATCATCCCAACATCGCCCGGGTGCTGGACGCGGGGGAGACCGAGCAGGGCCTCCCCTACTTCGTGATGGAGCGGGTGCGGGGCGTTCCGCTGGTCGAGTATTGCGACCGCCTCGCGCTCTCGACGCGGGCGCGGATCGAGCTGTTCGCCGTCCTCTGCCAGGCCGTGCAGCACGCCCACCAGAAGGGCGTCATCCACCGCGACCTCAAGCCGTCCAACGTCCTGATCGAGGAAGAGGACGGTCGGCCCCGGCCCAAGGTCATCGATTTCGGCATCGCCAAGGCGGTGGGCAGCCGGCTGACCGACTCGACCCTGGTGACGCGCTACGGTCAAACCCTGGGGACGCCGGCCTACATGAGTCCGGAGCAGGCCGCGATCTCGGGCCTGGACGTGGACACGCGCAGCGACGTCTACTCGTTGGGGGTGATGCTGTACGAGCTGCTGGTGGGAGCGCTGCCGGTGGACGTCGACCGGATCGGCATCCACGCCTACATCGCGCGGCTGGCCGAGCAGGAGACGAACCCGCCCACGCCCAGCGCCCGGTTGGCCCAGCTGGGGGACGGCCTGGAGGACGTGGCCCGGCGCCGCACCACCGATCCGGGAACGCTGCGCAGCCAGTTGCGGGGCGACCTGGACTGGATCGTCATGAAGGCCCTGGAGCCGGACCGCAACCGGCGCTACCCGGCCGCCTCGGCGCTGGCCGAAGACCTCGAGCGTCACCTGAACGACGAGCCCGTCGAGTGCCGGCCGCCCAGCGCCGTCTACCGGATGCGCAAATTCGTGCGGCGAAACCGCCTGCCGGTGGCGGCTGCCGTCGTCGCGCTGCTGGCCGTGCTGGCCGGCGGACTGGCGGCCGGGCTGGGACTGCTGGAAGCCCGGCGGGCCGAGGCGCGGGCCGTCCGGGAGGCGGAGACGGCAAGAGAGGTGTCCGACTTCCTGGTCGGGCTGTTCGAAGTGTCTGACCCAAGCCAGTCGCGCGGCAACACCGTCACGGTCCGCGAGATCCTGGACCGGGGCGCGGGGCGTGTCCGCGAGGAGTTGGGCGATCAGCCCCTGGTCCAGGCCCGCCTGCTGGACACCATCGGCAGCGTTTACTGGGAGCTGGGCCTGGAAGAGGAGGCGGCGGGGCTGGTGGAGGAAGCGATCCGCATCCGTGAGGGGCAGCCGGGCGGGGAGACCGTGGAGCTGGCCGGCAGTCTGCGATTGCTGGCGCGTATCCTGGGCAGCCATTTCGGTGCCATCCCGCTGGAGCGGCGGGAGCGGATGCTGGAACTGCTGGGGCGGGCGCGCCAGATCCACGCCGCCCGGCTGGGGGCAGAGCATCCCGAAGTGGGTCAGGACTGGCTCCAGATCGCCCACGCGCTGGCCGACCGCATCCCTGCGGGAGATCCGCGGCGCTACGAGGAGGCGGCCGAGGCCTGGCGGGAGACTATCCGGATCTGGGAAGCCGCCTACGGCCCGGACGAGCCGCGTCTCGCGGAACCGTTGAGTCAGCTGGGAAGCCACCTGCGACGGCGCCTGGGGGATCCGGAGGGGGCCGCCCCGTACTTTCGCCGCGCCCTGGAGGTCCTGGAACAGGCGCATGGGCCGACTTCGCCTCTGCTGTTGAGAGCCCTGTACGAGAACTACCGGCTGGCGCTCGAGGACTGGAATCGCGATCCCCAACCGGTCGAGGAGCTGTACCGCCGCCTTTGGGCCATTCCCGAAGAGGAGGTGGTGGCTGCCGGCGGCGACATCGGGGTCTACATCAACCTGGGGAACGCGCGCCTCTTCGTGGGAGAGCTGGAGCAGAGCGAGCAATCGTACCGCCGGGCTCTCGAGCTGGCGCGGAGGATGTACGGTCCGGACCACGAGATCGTGCCGGTGGCGCTGGCCAGCCTGTCCAACCTCTACTTCGTGCAGCAGCGCTGGGCAGAAATCCGGGAAGTTCAGGCCGAAGCGCGTCCGCTGTGGGAACGCAACGGCCGGACGGTCAGCGCCATCGACAGCGGCTACGCCATCGCCCTGGCCTGGCTGGCCGAGGGACGGCTGCGGGAAGGTGCGCCGCTTTTGGAGTCGGCAGTGGAAGCCTACCGCGCGCATGCTCCCCGTCATTACTACGCGGTTGCACTGGAAGAGCTGAGCCGTCTGCGCCGGCGGCAGGGACGGCTGGCGGAAGCCGAGGAGCTGTGGAGGCAGGCGGTCGATATCCACGCCGCCAACGCTGCCGACGAACGCGCCCGCGCCGCCCACCACCGCTGGAACGCCCTCGCGCTGCTCGGGTGCCGCGAGGACTGGCGCTTCGGCACCGATCCCGTGCAGTGCGAGTGGGCTCCCCTCGATCCAGATTGGGCTGTGGGCGAAACCCGCCGCGCCGTGGAGCTCGAGCGGAGTTCGCAGAACTTGAGGGCGCTAGCTGTAGCTCTCTACTTTGCGGGTCAGCGGGAAGCGGCGGTGGAGGCGATGGACGAGGCAATTGGCGAGCTGTACCGGGGCGACCCCAGCACTCCGGAGTACGAGTCCTGGCGGACGCGATTCACTTCCGGCGAATAACCGGTTACGCTGTGTTCCAACCTGTGTATTGCGGCGACCGCGCCGCGTTTCCTTGGGCCGGCGGGTCCGGTCCAGGGGGAGTCCCTTTTGGCCAGCGTCACCGCCGTCTTCGTCAGCGCCGCCAGCCGCGAACTGGGCAGCTACCGGCCCGCGGTGCGCGACAAGCTGCTGGACATCGGCGCCTATCCGGTCCTGCAGGATCACTTTCCCCCGGACTACAGGGACATCATCGACATGCTGCGGGCGCGAATCCTTCCTTCGAATCACTGGACGATCTCGTGGAGCAGGTGGCCCGGATCCGGTTTCCAGCGCCCAGCGAGACCCGCAAGCCGCAAAACCTGCCCTACGCCTCGTTGGGGAGCCTCTTCAAGGGGAGGGAGGAGGCGATGCGGGGGCTGGCGGAGAGCCTGCAGTCTCAGCACCATGCCGCTGCGGTGGTGGCTCGGCAGGCGATTCACGGCCTGGGCGGGATCGGCAAGACGCGGCTGGCGATCGAATACGCCTGGGAGAACCGGCAGCGCTACTCGGCGCTCCTGTTCGTCCCGGCCAACACGGCGGAAGACCTGCGGCGCAGCCTGGTTTCGCTGTGCGACCCGCTGGTGCTCAACCTGCCCGAACAGACGGCGCTGGAGGAAGAGTCCAGAGGAGCGGCGGCCATTCGATGGCTCGAGCAGCACCCGGGGTGGCTCCTGATCTTCGACAACGTCGATACCGAGCAGGCCGCCGGGGAGGTAGAGAAGCTGCTGCCAGCCCTGCAGAGAGGCCATGTGCTGATCACCTCCCGGCTCTCGGAGTGGGGCGAGGGCGTCGACCCGATGCGGCTGGACGTCCTGGCCCCAGAGGTCTCGGCCGCCTTTCTGCTGGAACGCACCGCGGGAAAGCGCCGGGTCGCGGAGACCGACGAAGCCGACGCGGCAGCCCTGGCCGAGGAACTGGACGGGCTGGCGCTGGTGCAGGCCGGGGCGTTCGTGCGGCGGATGCGCTGCTCGCTGGGAGACTACCTGACCCGGTGGCGCAGCCGCGAAGAGGCGGTCCGCGGGTGGTGCGACTGGCGTCAGGTGAAGTACGAAAAGAGCGTCGCCGTCACCTGGGAGACGACCGTGGAGCAGCTGCCGGCCGACGCGCGGGCGCTGCTGCGTCTGCTGTCCTGGCTGGCTCCGGAGCTGGTGCCCGTGGAGTTGCTGCACGGCGAGAAGGCACCGGCCCTGTTTTCGGAAGCAGTGACGCGTCTCGACCCGGATCGAGCTTCCGCGGACGTCGAGGCCGCTCTGGCGAGCCTGGCGGGCTATTCGATGGTGCAGTGGGACCTCGAAGGCGACGGGCAGCGTTTCTCGGTCCACCGGGTGGTGCAGGAGATCACCCGCTGGCGCGTCCCGGAAGAAGAGCGGGCGTCATGGATCGAACGGGCCTTGCGCCTGGTCGACGCCCACGTACTGGAACACGAGCCCTGGGACGTGAGGTCGTGGCCCGTCTGGGAACCACTGCGGCCTCACGCGCTGGCGCTCGTCGAACACGCCGATGCAGCCGGCATCCGGGAGCCGACCTCCTTGGGCGATGAATCACGGGCAGGATGCCCGCGCCACTCGAGCTGTGGCGCGGCCTTCCAGGCCGTGATTCTCTCAGCACCCCGGGGCAGGCGGCCGTGCCTCTCGTTCTAGTCTAGTCCCCCGCAGTCAGCTGCCGGACCTCGTCGTCCAACCCCGTCATCTCCCAGCGCCCCAGCGAAATCGGAATCCCGCCGATGGCGTTCAGCTGGTCGAAGAAGTCCGCCAGGCGGAACTCCTCGCCCCGCTCCTCGAGCAGCTTCCCGTAATCGGCCAGCGTCCGCTCGAGCAGGTACTTGCCGGTGATGTAGCTGGTCCCGTACCCCGGCTGCCGCAAATACAAATGCTGCTCGAAGGCCAGCAGCTCCTTCTCCGTCTTCATCCACCCCCGCGGCGTCCACTCGACGTGCACCGCCCCCGCCTCCTCCATCGTCTTGTCGTTGGAGTGGGCGTAGAGCGAACCCAGCCCCCGGGCGGCCCGCTGCGCGGCCATGATCCAGACGATCTCCCGGGAGCGCGGGCTGTCGTCGTACAGCCCGGCGTGCATGAACATCTCCTCGACTGCGGTGGCCGTGCCTTCGTTGCGGCTGTCGAAGATGTTGTAGAGTACCGGCCCCCGCCGGATGGGACTGGAGTGCGGCTCCTCCCGCATCTGGGCCAGCTCGAACCAGTGATAGAAGTGCGAGTAGAGCG
>JBFGHG010000071.1:0-8864 GCA_041578395.1 Acidobacteriota bacterium | reverse complement strand
CTGGAGCTGGACCGGGTGCTGGGCTACGAGGCCAACTATGCCGGCACCAGCTTCGCCACCCTGGACAAGTGGAAGTCCAAGTCGTTCCAGTACGGCAGTCCCATCGTCACCCTGTTCGCCGACAAGACCCAGCCGGGGTCGCTGGGCGCGGTCGGCTACGACGACGAAGGAGTGGCCTGCCGGCGCTGGGACCTGGTGAAGGACGGCATCCTGGTCAACTACCAGGCGATCCGCGACCAGGTGCACATCCTGGGCGAGAAGGAGTCGCACGGCTGCTGCTACGCCGACAACTGGAGTTCGGTCCAGTTCCAGCGCATGCCCAACGTCTCGCTGGCGCCCGGCAGAGAGCCGCTGTCGGTGGCGAAGATGATCGAAGGGGTCGAGAAGGGGATCTACATCATCGGCGACGGCTCCTACTCCATCGACCAGCAGCGCTACAACTTCCAGTTCGGCGGGCAGGTGTTCTACGAGATCCGGGACGGCAAAATCACGGGTCCGCTGCGGGACGTCGCCTACCAGGCCAACACGCAGGAGTTCTGGAACAGCTGCACGGCGATCTGCGACGAGCGGGACTACCGCCTGGGCGGTTCGTTCTTCGACGGCAAGGGCGAGCCCAGCCAGGTCAGCGCGGTGTCGCACGGCTGTTCGACGTCGCGCTTCAACGGCATCAACGTCATCAACACCGGTCGGAAGATTTAGGCGGGGTCACAGCTATCGAATATCGAGAATCGGCCGAAAACGATACTCGATAGCGTTGACCCCGAAAAAGGAAAAGCCCCATGAGCGTGTTCAACGAGAAGGAAGCCAGGGAGATCCTGGAGAAGGTCGTCGGACTCTCCAAAGCGGAGGAGTGTGAGGCCAACCTGAATGCCAGCGTGGACGGGAATCTGCGCTACGCCCGCAACACCGTCACGACCAGCGGACGGGTGAGCGACCGGACGCTGGTGGTGGCCTCGAGCTTCGGCAAGAAGCAGGGGATCGCCACCATCAACGAGTTCGACGCCGAGTCGCTGGAAAAGGTGGTCCGCCGCTCCGAGGAACTGGCTCGGCTGGCCCCGGAGAACCCGGAACACGTCCCCTACCTGGGACCCCAGAAGTACACCGCCACTCCCGCCTACTACGAGTCGACCGCCAGGATCACCCCGGAGTTCCGAACCAAGGCTGCGGCGGCCAGCATTGTGCCCAGCCGCGAGAAGGGGCTCACGGCGGCCGGCTTTTTGCAGGACAGCGCCGGCTCCAGCGCCATGATGAACAGCAAAGGCCTGTTCGCCTTCCACCGCCAGACCTCGGTCGACTTCTCCGTGACCGTCCGCACCGAGGACGGCACCGGCTCGGGATGGGTCACCCGGGACTACAACGACGCCGCCCTGCTGGACACGTCCAAGGCCTCCGCGGTGGCCATCGAAAAGGCGCTGAAGTCGAAGGAGCCCAAGGCCGTCGAACCGGGCAAGTACACCGTGATCCTGGAGCCCGCCGCCTCCATCGGGCTGCTGCAGAACATGGTCTTCAACTTCGCCGCCCGCCCCGCCGACGAAGGCCGCAGCTTCATGGCCAAGGAGGGGGGAGGCACCCGGCTGGGCGAAAAGATCGTCGACGAGCGGATCACCATCTACTCCGACCCGGCGCATCCGCAGGTGCCCGCCTCCCCCTGGACGGGCGACGGCCGCCCGCGGAAGAAGACGGTCTGGATCGAAAAAGGAGTGGTGAAGAACCTGTTCTACAGCCGCTACTGGGCCGAAAAGCAGGGCGTGGAAGCGACCCCTCCACCCTCCAACGGCATCGTGGAGGGAGGCGAGGCCAGCCTGGAGGAGCTGATCGCCGGCACGCGGCGCGGCATCCTGGTGACGCGCACCTGGTACATCCGCACCGTCGACCCGCAAACGCTGCTGTACACGGGCCTGACCCGCGACGGGACCTTCTTCATCGAAAACGGCCAGATCCGCCATCCGGTCAAGAACTTCCGCTTCAACGAGAGCCCGGTGATCATGCTCAACAACCTGGAAGCGCTGGGCAAGCCGGAGCGGATCAACGGCTCGCTGATCCCGCCCATGAAGATCCGGGACTTCACCTTCACCAGCCTGTCCGATGCGGTGTGACCGGCGCCAGTTCACGAAAGGCCTGCTGACGGCGGCGGCCGCAGCCGCTGCTGCAGAGGTGCTGCCCGCCGCTTCGCCCGGCTACGACTTCACCTTCACCCGGCTGCAGTACGCCTCCGGGGACTGGGACGTCGACGAGCGCATGCCCGCCAACCTGCTGCACTCGCTGGTGGAGTACACCACGGTCCAGGTGGACCCGCGGGAGCGGGTGGTCCCGCTGGCCGACCCGCGCGTGCTGCGGGCACCCTTCTGCTACCTGAGCGGGCACAAGCTGGTCGAGTTCACCCGCGCCGAACGCGAGAACTTCCGCACGCTGGTCGAAAACGGCGGCTTCGTCTTCGCGGACGACTGCAACCACGACATCGACGGCCTGTTCGCGCGCTCCTTCGAGTCGCAGATGGCGTCCATCTTCGGCCGCCGCGCGCTGCGGAAGCTGCCCGACGGCCACGAACTCTACCGCTGCTTCTTCCGCTTCGAGGAGGGCCCCCCCACCACCAGCTTCGAGCTGAACGGCTGGGGCGACGACCTGGTGCACGACTACCTGAAGGCGATCGAGGTGGACGGCCGCATCGCCGTCCTGTACAGCAACAAGGACTACGGCTGCGAGTGGGACTACGACTTCCGCAACAAGCGCTTTCTGGCCCAGGACAACACCCGTTTCGGAGTCAATATCGCGATCTACGCGCTCACTGCATGACCCTCGAGTTCAACCATGGCCTCCTCACCTTCGACTTCCAGACTCAGCCCTGAGGACGTGCCCGTACTGCTCGAGAAGCTGAGCCTCCTCGAGAAGGAGATCGAGAAGGTGATCGTGGGGCAGCGGGAGCCGGTGCGGCGCATGCTGACCGCGCTGCTGGCCGGCGGGCACTGCCTGCTGGAAGGAGTTCCGGGACTGGCCAAGACGCTGATGGTGCGGACCCTGGCCGAGGCGCTGCACCTGGACTTCCGCAGGATCCAGTTCACGCCCGACCTGATGCCGTCCGACGTGGTCGGGACGGAGATCCTGGAGGAGGACCGGGGGACGGGTAAGCGGGTGTTGCAGTTCAACCGGGGGCCCGTCTTCACCAACCTGCTGCTGGCCGACGAGATCAACCGCACCCCTCCCAAGACCCAGTCCGCCCTGCTGGAAGCGATGCAGGAAGGGGCCGTCACCTACGCCGGGAACACCTATCCGCTCGAGCGCCCGTTCTTCGTGCTGGCCACCCAGAACCCGATCGAACAGGCGGGAACCTATCCCCTGCCGGAGGCGCAGCTGGACCGCTTCCTGCTCTACGTCCGGGTCGACTACCCCTCGCGCGAGGAAGAACGCCGGATCCTCGAGGCCACTACCGGCGCCGGACTGCCGGCGGCCAGGGCCGTGCTGGGGGCGGCGGAGATCCTGGAGCTGCAGCAGCTGGTGCGGCAGGTCACCGTGTCCGAGGCGTTGGTGGACTACGTGGCCGATCTGGCCCGCGCCAGCCGGCCCGAAGACTCGCCGGTGGCCTTCGTGCGCGACTGGGTGCGCTGGGGCGCCGGTCCGCGAGCCGGCCAGGCGATGATCCTGACGGCCAAGGCCCTGGCTCTGCTGGAAGGACGCTTCGCCGTCACCCTGCCCGACCTGCGTGAGGTGGCGCTCCCGGTCTTCCGGCACCGCATCCTGGTCAACTTCAAGGCGGAAGCCGAGGGGATCGACGCCGACCAGGTGACCGAAACGCTGCTCGAGCAGGTCCCCGAGCCGCGCAGCCCCCTCGAGTGAGCCTTCAGTGAGAAGATCGACGGCGCTCACCCACTCCAACTTCCAGTTCGTGGACCCCCACCTGCTGGCCTCCGTCTCCGACCTGAAGCTGCTGGCCCAGCGCGTGGTGGACGGCTTTCTGCTGGGCCTGCACCACAGTCCCCGCGCCGGCCTGGGCCAGGAGTTCAGCCAGTACCGCAGCTACGAGCCGGGCGACGACCTGCGGCGGGTCGACTGGAAGACGTACGCCCGCTCGGACCGCTTCTACGTCCGCGAGTGCGAGGTCGAGGCCGGTATCGCGGTGCGGGTGGTGCTGGACGCCAGCGCCTCGATGGCCTACGCGGAACAAGGTTTCGCCAAGCTGGACTACGCCCGCTTTCTGGCGGCCTGCCTGGGATACCTCTGCCACCGGCAGGGGGACGCGCTGGGTCTGGTGGCCGCATCCGGCGAGCGGATCGACGAACTGCCGCCCCGCCTGGGCCGTCCTCACTGGCACCGCTTCCTGCGGCTGCTGGAAGAGGTCCGGGCCTCCGACCGCTGGCCGCCCTGGCGCCGGCTCGAAACGCGGCTGCTGGAAACGGGTCCCCGGCAGCTGATCGTCGTCGTGAGCGACCTGTACGAGCACGGCGACGAATGGGGCGAGGCGCTGCGCAAGCTGGCCGTGCGCCACGAAGTGCTGGTCTTTCAGCTGATGGGCGGCCAGGAGCTGGACTTCCCCTTCCGCGGCAGCCTCAGCTTCCGCGACCTGGAAACCGGGCAGCGGATGGAAGTGGACGCCGCGGCCGCCCGGCAGGACTACCTGGCGCGACTGGACCTCCAGCTGCGGGGCCAGCGCCGGCGGCTCGCCGACCTGGGAATCCAGCACCAATTGCTGCGTCTGGACCAGCCGCTGGAGGCGGGCTTGCGCGGATTTCTGGAACGGCGGGCGGCGAGCCGATGATCGAGTGGACTTCTCCCGTCTGGCTGGCGGCGCTGGCGGCGCTGGCCCTGCCCGTTCTGATTCATCTCTGGAACCGCCGCCCCCGCCGCACGGTCGACTTCGGCAGCATCCAGCTGCTCGCGGGGGCGCCCACCAGCCGCAGCCGGTCGCGCCGGATCACCCGGTGGCCTCTGCTGCTGGTGCGCTGCCTCCTGCTGGCGCTGCTGGCTCTGCTGCTGGCCGGGCCACTGCTGGAGCGGGCGGGCGAATCGGAGTCGGGGCCGGGCTGGGTCCTGGTGAGTCCCGAACTGCTGCGCGACTGGCGCCAGGGCGGCCGCCGCTTTGAGTTCGAACGGCATCAGTTCGAGGAGTCGATTCGCTCTCTGCAGGCGGAGGGCCGGCCCCTGCGGATGTTTCACCCCGGCTTCGACCCGGTCTCGCTGGCCGAGGGGCCGCTGCCGGAAGAGGACTGGGATCCCTGGTCGCTGTTGCGGGCGCTGGAAGTGCAACCGGAGGCCCCCGCCGAGGTCTGGCTCTTCACCAGCGACCGCATCCGCGGCGTGTCGGGCCGCCGTCCCCACACCCGCCGCCGGGTCCATTGGAACACCATCGGCGTCCGCCCCGACGCGCTCCTCCGGCGGGCGGACTCACGGCTGGACCCGCTGCGGACCGCGCGCGTACGGCACGGCGAGGACCGCCGCCAGGAGGCGCGCTACCTCGAAGCCGCCCTGGAGGCGATTGAGGCCTGGAGCGAGCGTCCGGCCGCCGCGGCGGATCCACCTCTCCTCTTTCAGCTGGGAGAAGACGGGGAGGAAACGGGCGAGGCCTTCTTCCGCGACTCCGGGGCTCTCCCCTACCGCCGCGTGGAGCGTCTGCTCACGATTCCCGGACGGCGGGACGGCAGCAGCATCCGGCTCTGGCGGCGCAGCGATGCGCCCGCGGGGACGCCGCTCTGGCTGGACAGCGCGGGGGAGCCGCTGCTGGTGGCCGAGGAGGGCTCCGGGAGTCTGCGGCTGGCCACCCGGCTGCATCCGCAGTGGAGCGAACTCGTCTTCACGCCCGCCTTCGTGGAAGCCGTCCACCTGTGGCTGGACGGGGAAACGGGGTTCGAACCCGGCGGGGACCTGCGGCTGGATCCGCAGCAGTTGCTTCCCGCGCCGGCGCAGGACGAGGTCGCCGGGGAAAGCGCCGCCCGCCTCCCCCTGGCCGGAGGCTTCTGGCTGCTGCTGGCCGGCCTCTTCTGCCTGGAACGCTGGTGGGCCGATCGGGAGGGCCGCGGATGAGCAGCAGCGACGGCCGCCGCGTCTTGCTGCGTCTGCACCGCCGCTGGCGCTGGATGCAGCTCTGCCGCAAACTCACGGTTGCCCTGGGGACCGGGCTTCTGGCGGGCATGGCGGCCGGACTCTGGCCGGGCGGGTGGCTGGCCGGCGGGGCCGTGGGGCTGGCCGCGGCCGGGCTGCTGTGGGCGCTGCTGCCGTCCCGCGTCGGTTCCCCCAAAACCCTTGCCCTGCACCTGAACCGCCGCCACGCCTTCCTCGAGGAGAGTTGCCAGCTGCTGCTGGAGGAACCGGAGGCGCTGCCTCCCCTGGGCCGCTTGCAGCGGCGGAGAGTCGAGCGGCTGTTGAGCCGCCTTCACGCGGAGCCGGTCCTTCCGCGCCGGCCCCTCGCCGCCGGATTCGCGTTTTTGACGGCGTGCGTTCTGGCCGCCGCTCTGTTGCCCTCGGCCGACCGGGGCCCGGCCAGACCGGCGCTCGAAGAGGCCCTGCCCATCGCCGAAACACCGGTTGCCGGCCCTCCCCGGCTGGCGGGAGTGTCCCTCGAGGTCGAGCCGCCCGCCTACACCAGACTCCAGCCGAGCCGCCTCGAGACGCCCGGTGCCCGGGTCCCCGCAGGTTCCGCGCTGACCTGGCGGGTTCGCTTCGAGGGCACGGTGGAACGCGTCCGGCTGGGCTTCGTGACGGGCCGGGAACTGGAAGCGGCCCGGACGCCGGACGGCTGGATCGCCCGTCTCCGGGCGGAGCAGACCGACCTGTACCGCGTCCAGGCCGTGGGCCCCGGCGGCGAGCTGATCGGCGAGTGGTCGCGCCTGGAAGTGACGCCGGACGAGCCGCCCCGCGTCCGGGTGCTGGAGCCGGCACCCCTGACCGTGATCCCCGAGTCGGCCCGGCCCCGGATCCCCGTTTCGGTCCGGGTCGAAGACGACTACGGCGTGGCCGAGGTCAGCCTGTGGGCGACCGTCGGAAAGGGGAGCGGAGAGAACATCCGTTTCCGCGAGGCCGCGCTCCCCTGGAGCCGCCGGCGCCGGCTCTCGGAGACCCGCCTCGAGGCCACGGCCCTGCTGGACCTGCCGGGCCTGGAGATGGAGCCGGGGGACGAACTCTATTTCTTCGTGTCGGCGCGGGACAACCGGCCGCCGCGCGGTCAGACGGCCCGCTCGAGCACTTTCTTCGTGCGCTGGGAGGGGGACGTCCGGCTCTCCTCGCCCCTGGCGGCCGGTTTGCCGGTCTACGCCCTGCCGGAGTACTTCCGCAGCCAGCGCCAGATCATCCTCGACACCGAGAAGCTGCTCGCCGAGCAGTCCGCCCTGACCCGCGGCGAGTTCGAGAACCGCTCCGCCGAGCTGGGCCGGGACCAGCAGGTCCTGCGGCTCCGCTACGGGCAGTTCCTGGGCGAAGAGACGGGCGGCGGACCGGAGGAGGACCACCACGACGAGGCCGGCCAGGATCCGGGAAGCGCGCCCCCCTCGGTCGCCGAGCTGTACGGCCATTCGCACGACTCCTCGCTCGAGGCCACTTTCTACTCCGAGTCGATCCGGGCGCAGCTGAAGGCCGCGCTGTCCCAGATGTGGGAGTCGGAGGCCAGGCTGCGGACCTTTCGGCCGTCCGATTCCCTCCCCTTCCAGCATCGGGCGCTGGAGCTGCTCAAGCAGGTGCAGCAGCGGTCCCGGCTCTACCTGCAGAAGGTCGGCTTCGAGCCGCCGCCGATCCCGGTGGCCGAGAAGCGCCTCAGCGGCGAACTGGACGAGGTGCGCTCCAGCCGGCGGCGGACCGAGCGCAGTCCCTCGCCCGAAGAGGAGTCCGTGCGGGCCGCGCTGGGGCTTCTCGAGGCCCTGGAGCGGGGCGGGATTGGTTCCGAGGAAGCGTGGGCGGACCTGGAGCAGAGCGGCAGCCGGCTGGGCCGCCTGGCGCTGGAGGAACCCGGACGCCACCTGGAGGCACTCGAGGCCTTGCGCCGGTTGCTCGACTCGCGGGCGGGCGGGACCCCGTGCCGCGACTGCCTCGGTCCTCTCCGCGAAGGGCTCTGGGCGCTGCTTCCCGGAGCGGAACCGGGGACGGCACCCGGCTCACATCGGGCCTCGCCGCTGGTCCTGGAGTACTTCTCCCGGCTGGAGGACGCGCGATGACCCCGCTGGACCTTCCCCCCTGGCTGGCGGCGCTGGCGCTGCTGGCGGCAACGGCCTGGACCGGACGGCTGGCCTGGCAACGGACCGACCGGCGCCGGCTGCCTCTCCGGCTGATTGCCAGCGCCGCGGCACTCGCAGCCCTCGGACTTCTGGCCTTTCCCGTCTCCTGCCGCGTGCAGCGTCCGCCCGGCGAAGCGATTCTGCTCACCCCCGGCGCCACGCCCGAGCAGCTGGAGACACTCGGACACCTGCCCGCCTACCGGCTCGCCGAGGACCGGGAGGCCGGTATTCCCGAAACCTCCGCCACCCCGATCCCCGCGGCAGGCTTCCTGCAGCAGGCGATGCCCCACCTGGCCCGCCTGCACGTCGTGGGACACGGGCTGCGGCCGGATCAGCTCCGGCAGCTGGGACCGGTGGCAACGACCCTGCACCCTGCGCCGCTTCCTCCGGGAGTGATGTGGCTGGACGCTGCCCAGCTGCTGCCGCGCGTCGCGCTCTTCCGGGTGGAAGGCCGGCTGGCCGGGCTGCCGGCGGGCGAGAGTCGGCTGGAGTTGATCGATCCCGGAGGGCGACGGGCGGAGCAGACCGTGTCCGGACCGGGCGAGGCTTCCTTCCGGCTCCGGCTCGAAGTTGCCGCCGATGGCCGGCATCTGTACCGGCTGCGGCTGTCGAACGCCGGGGGCCTGCTGTGGGAAGAGAGGCTGCCCCTTCGAGTGACCCCGCGCGAGCCGT
>JBFGHG010000070.1:0-8904 GCA_041578395.1 Acidobacteriota bacterium | reverse complement strand
GTCTTCTCGTCCGCCTTCGAGCATGGCTGGCCCGGCTTCCCGCTGCCGGTTCACCTGGTCCTGAACCTGGCCCTGATGTTCACGGCCGCCGTGATGGCCGAACGCCTGCTCGGCTCGGCGCGCTTCCTCGCCCTGTCGCTGCTGGCGATTTGCTGCTACTGGCTGACACGGCAAATCCTGTTTCCGCTGCAGGCCAACGGCTCCTCGGTCTTCATCTGGTCCTACGCGCCCATCCTGCTGGCCGCGGTGCTCCAGACGCGGCGCGCCGGCGGCCCGTTCGGGGAGGCGTACCGGCAGGCGACCGGCCTGCTGTTCGTGATGTGGGTGGTGGTGACCGTGGCGCTGAGCGTGTTTCTCGCGCTCGGTGGCGTGGATCCGGTGAGTGCGGTGCTCTACGGCAACGCTTTCCACCTCTCGGGGACGGTGGCGGGGTTCTTGGGCGTGGCGCTCTGGCGGGGGCACGTCCTGAACCGGCTGCGCAAGGGCGCGTTTCCGCAGTCAGGGTGGGATCGGACGGCGGCGAAGGCGGGATTCGCGATTCCGCTGCTCTTCGGAATCCTGCTTGTGGGTGCCGCGATCGGCTGGATTTGACCCGTGTGGCACGGCCTGCCAGGCCGTGATTCTCCGGAATGGAATCACGGGCGGAAATCCCCGTGCCACGAACAGCGGAAAAAGGCTCGATTACGATCACCATACCGATTACGATTACGACTCCAGACCCTGGGGAGGGAGTTGATGCTGCCGTATCTTGCCGAATTCGTGGGAACCGCGCTGCTGATCCTGCTGGGCAACGGCGTGGTCGCCAACGTGGTGCTGCGCAAGACCAAGGGGCACGGCTCCGGTTGGATCGTGATCGCGACCGGGTGGGGACTGGCGGTGGCGATGGCCGTCTACGCCGTGGGACGGGTCAGCGGCGCCCATATCAACCCCGCCGTCACCGTGGGACTGGCCTCCATCGGCGCATTCGACCTCGCGCTGGTCCCCGGCTACGTGCTCGCCCAACTGGCCGGCGGCCTCGTCGGGGCCGGCCTGGTCTGGCTCACCTACCATCCGCACTGGGAAGCCACCGAAGACCCCGACGCCAAGCTGGCCTGCTTCTCCACCGCCCCCGCCATCCGCAGCCCCTTGTCCAACCTCCTCACGGAAGCGATCGGAACCGCGGTGCTGGTCTTCGGGGTGCTGGCCATCGCCGACAACGCCCAGATGCTGCGGACCCCCGGCGACCTGGATTTATCGGTGGTCTTCAGCTCCGGGATTCAGCCGCTGCTGGTGGGGTTCCTGGTCTGGTCGATCGGGCTGTCCCTGGGCGGCCCGACAGGCTACGCCATCAACCCCGCACGCGACCTGGGGCCCCGCATCGCCCACGCGCTGCTGCCCATCGCCGGCAAGGGCGGTTCCGACTGGTCCTACTCCTGGATCCCCGTGGTGGGGCCGCTCGCGGGCGGCTGTCTGGGTGCGCTGGCGTACCGGCTGTTCGGCTTTTGAGCGCTCCGCCCGATCAGGCGGCGATCCGTTCCCGCACGGCATCCGAACGCTTCAGCGTGGTCTCGTCCAGACACAGGACGCGCACGTCGGCGGTGACCGCGTAAGCGCCGGCGGCGTCGCGGACGTACAGCAGGCGCGCGCCCTCGTCGTTGGCGTCCGTCAGCAGACGCTGCTCGTGGTCCGCCTGCTGCTGGAAAAAGTTCATTTCCTCGACGTAAATCTCGTAGCGCAGCCGGTCGATCGCTCGGCGCTCGAGGCACACTTCGCCCGCTGAATGCTCATCGAGAACCTCCTGTTGCCGTGGGTCTCGCCTCTACTTCCTCGAGTGGAAGCCGGCACCAAAACGGGACACGGCAACAGGAGGAAAAGGGGCCGGCGGGCTCGCCCGAAGTCCGCCGGCCCTGGCGGCTCATTTGCCCGACAGGATGGTGTCGGGCTGGCAACCCAGCACGGGGTTCAGCGGAGGCGTCACCCGCTTCCACCCCTCGGGGCACTCGCCCGGGTAGGGAGGAGCCGGCCGGGCCGGCGCGATCACCAGGGTGTTGGGCAGGCAGCTCAAGACCGGGTTGAGCGGGGGCGTGACCGGATCCCAGCCTTCCGGGCAGCCACCCGGAGGCAGCTCCTCGCGTCCCATGTCGAAGGTGAAGTTGCCCGGCAAGCAGCTCAGCACCGGGTTGAGCGGGGGCGTGACGCGCTTCCACCCTTCCGGACAGTCCCCTTCGGGCAGGGCCGGCGCCAGGGGTTCGGGCGTCGCCAGGACGAGGGTGTCGGGCAGGCAGAGCAGCACGGGGTTGTTGGGAGGCGTGACCGGACGCCACCCATCGGGACACTCGCCGGGACGGGTCTTGCCGTCGTAGCTCGCCTGCCCGAAGCCCGCAGCCGAGAGGCACAGGACCACGGCCGCCATCAGCATCACGGAGGCCGCACCTCCGATTCTCGTGTGTCGATTCATCTCTTCTTTCTCCTTTCGGGGTGGTCGGGGAAAAGCCGGGCGGTCCCGCCGCCCGGTTCTTCCGTCTTGCTGCCGCGTCAACGCACTCCGAAACCGGATTCCCTCATTTTTTTTCGCGCCGCCGGCCGGCGTCGAATCTCCTTGACTCCCCTGCTTTTCCGGAGATAGGCTTTTCTCAACGCGTGAATCCCCAGCTGTGCCATGGCTCCCCGCGCTGCTCGGGCGGGGCGAACAGGAGAATCGTATGTCCGAAGTGTCTCCCAGGATCACCCTTCGGGACCCGCTGGGAGTCGAGCTCGGGGTGATCGGCTCCGGGGCTCTGCTGGATTTCTTCAGCGGCTTTCAGGAGTTCCTGCTGGGAGTTCAGGAGGGGACGCTCCTGGAGCTGCTCCGGGATCCCGCGAAGCTCCTCTCGGACATCGAGCTGGACGAGGTGTCGGCGGGACTGCACTTCGACGAGAAGCTCGCCTTCCTCGAACTCGGCGACCAGTTGCTGGAGTATTTCGTCGACGCCGGAACCCAGGGCAAGCTGATTCTGAGCAGGCCGGGAACGCGGTTCGACGGCCGTGAAGTCCCCGAGGGACGCGTCTATTCGACCCTGGAGCTGTCCGCCTTTCTGGATCTGGGCGCCTCGGTCCCCATCCCGCTCGGATCGGGCGTTACGGTCAGCCCCGGACTGCGCGGCGAAACTTCGTTCGAGATCTCCCATCGGCGGCCTCATCCCGAATCGAGGCCCGTGCTGGACATCCTCAAAGAGGCGATCGGGGAGCTGCGGTTCCCGTTCAATCCGGAGTCCGTCGCCGGGCTGGCCGAAGGGGAAGAGATTTCCCTGCGCTGGGACGGCACGCTGGCGTGGTCCGTGGCCGTTTCCTGGGGCATCAGCGCGGGACTCCTGATCGACGACCCGAAAGACCTGGACAAGCTGGATCCCGACCTGCAGCGGGCGAAGCTGCTGGGTACCGACGTCGACCTCGGCGTTCCCCTGGCGGCGCAGGCCAGGGTGGAAGTGGTTCACGGAGTCACCGACGAGTTCGAGTTCCAGGTCCGCGGCACCGGCTCCAACCGCGTGCAGGTGGAGGTGCGCAAGGCCGAATCGAAATTCAGCGACGTGGGCTTCGGATTCACCGCCGGACTGGTGCAGGGTGCGGTGCCGGGGCTGCGCCGGGAACTGGACCAGTTTCTCACCGACCGATTCGGCCTTTCGGAGCAGCCGCTGGATCTGGTCAGCCGCCTGGTGGACGCCGCCGAGGAGGCGCTGGCGAAGAGGGCTCGCAGCGAGTTCTCCAGCCTGTATGCCGCGGTGGACCGGGGAGAGGCGCTGTTCCGCCTCGAATTCGATCTGGGATCGGCTGCCGCCCGCCAGGCCTACCGCGGTGCGGTCGAGGGGGACCTCACGATCGCGTTGAGGATGGCCGAGGAGGGGGACCCGGCCGTCACAGTCGCGTCAACCGTTCACGAGGCCCTGCGCCGGGAATCGCTGCTGGTTCACTTCAACCTGATCGGGTTCTTCAAGTTCGACTCGTGGAGAGAACTGGCCAGGAAATCGATTGTGGAAGTGGACCAGCAGGGCGAGGTCTCGATCTACCACGGCCACAGCTTCAAAGCCCGCTCCAGGACCTCGCTGGGACATCTGCAGGTGGCCGACTTCCTCTTCAAAGCGACCTGGATGCGCGGCCACCAGGATCCCGAGGTGGAGCGGGATTTCGAGTTCTCGCTCCGATACGGTTTCTCGGAAGAAGACCGATTCACTTCACGCGCGGAACTGGTCGAGAGCCTCGGCGTCGCCGTTCTCCTGGGGCTGATCAGCGAAGCCCGGAAACAGGAGATCCTGCACGTGCCGGTGAAGTTCCGCCGCGCGCTGAGCTGGCCCGTGCTGGACGTCTTCAGTCCCGAGGCCACCTACGGAAAGACGCGCATCGCGGTCCGCTCCACCTTCGACGAAGCCGCCCTGGCCTCCATCCTCGAGCAGGACGAGACGGCAGTCTGGGCGGCCTTCATCCGCGCCTATCCCGTGGCCAGGCCGCGGTCGCAGGCAACCGACTGGCTCGATCCCGCGGTGCGGGCGAAGATCGACCGGGAAGGCTGGGCCGCGTACGTCAAGACCAGCGATGATGCCTTGCGCAGACATCGTCACGCGGTGCTGGCGGAGTACGCCAAGGCGCGTCAGTTCGTCAAGACCCTGCGGGTGTTCCGCAAGGCAGTCGACAGCAAGGCCACGGGCGAGGAGCTGATCGAACGAATGGGCGCCGCCGGAAAAGCGGCCCGCGCTTTTCATTTCGACCAGACGGCCTTCCTGGCCCTGAACCTGCTCTGCGACTCCGGCCAGCGCCAGACCGAAATGCTGATCGCAGGCGACAAGATCAACGGGACGTTTCCCGGAAGAGCCGTGGTTGCGGAAGGAGACCAGACGTGAACCGACCGGGAAAGCCGCCGGCGCGGAGCGGGTGCGGAGTCCTGCTACTCCTGTGCCTTGGACCCGCTCCCCTGTGGGGTGCTTCCGCGTCCCTACCGGAGTGCCCGGCGCTGGTCATGCGGGAGGGCTCCCCCCCGAACCCGGCCCCGCCGGCACCCCACGGTTCGCTCACCCTCGTCTCCGTGAACATGCACAACGAGACCCGCAGCGACGTGTTTCTGGGAGGCCTCGAGGGGCACCCGCCGTTGCGGCAGGCGGACGTATACCTGCTGCAGGAGTTCGTCCAGGACGGCGCGGACTTTCTGGGGGAGCTTTCCAGGGCACTCGGCTATCACTACGCCTTCGGGTCGACTCAGGAGTGCGGCGACGGCTGCGACCTGGGCCTGGCCATTTTGAGCCGCTATCCCTTGCGCGACTTTCGGGTCCTGCCGTTGCCTCGCAACGACCTCCAGTACAACCAGCGGTGCCGCATCGCGCTGGCCGCGGACGTCGTCACACCCTCTCAGCAGTGGGCCCTGTTCAACCTGCACCTGGACACCCGAATCAACGCCGGCCGGCGGGTCCGGCAGCTGGGGCCGATCCTGGAAGCCGCCCGCAGCAGCTCGTCGCCGGCGGTGATCGCGGGTGACTTCAATACGGCGGACTTCCTCTGGATCAGGAGCTTCCTGCCGTTGCCGTGGCTCCAACTGCACAAGCGGGCGGTTCGCAAGGCGCTGGAATCGGAAGGCTTCTCGACGCCTTTCCGGAAAACCGGCCCCACCTTCAACCGTTTTCCACTGAAGCTCGACTGGATCTACCTGAAGGGCCTGCGGCCCATCCGGTTCGGTCTGACTCGATTGAACTTCACCGATCACAAGGCACTCTGGGCCACTCTCGAGGAGGAAGGCCGAAGTCCCGCCGATTCTCCCTGAGGGATCCGGTCCCGGTGCCGGATTGTGGGGTGTCATGCTCCGTGGTAGGCTTCCAACGCTGGGTTTTCCATGATCCGAAGCGAACAGCCCCGGGGACGGGAGGAAGCGACACTGCTCCGCTCCGAGGATTCCTCCGCACCGCTGACGGCGCTGCGCGCCCGCCTGGACCGCGCGGTGCGCGCGATCTGCCCTCCCGACCTCCTGGCCAACCGCGACGACCTCGTGCAGGAGGCGATGCTGCGCGTCATGCACGGGCATGAGGGAAACCGCGAGTTCAACACGTCTTACCTGAGGAAAGCCGCCTATTGCGCCCTGGTGGACGAAATCCGGAAGCGGCGCAGGTGGCGGGAGGAAAGCGTGGAGGAAGAGACTGCAGCCACTCCCTTCCGGTCGGCCTCGCCCAACCCGGAACGGATCGCGGCGGGACGCGAAACGGGGGAAGCGATTCGCCGCTGCCTGCTCGCCCTGATCGCCAGCCGGCGGCGCGCCGTGACCCTCTACCTGCAGGGTCACCGGGTGCCCGAGGTGGCGCGGCTGCTGGACTGGGGCGTCAAGAAGGCCGAGAACCTGGTGTTTCGCGGCATGGCGGACCTGCGCAAGTGCCTGAGCAGCAGGGGGGTGCGCCCGTGAGCTTCGAGTCGGAGTCGACTCGCAGACTGCGCGAGCAGTTCGCGGCGATCCCCCGAAGCCGGGATCCGGCCGGCGGCTGCCCGGACGCGGACCGCATCTGGGCCGCCGTGACGGGAGAACTGAGCGCGGAGGAGACCGGGCTGCTGGTCGATCACACCCTCGTCTGCTCGGAGTGCGCCGAAGCCTGGCGCCTGGCGCTGGAGATCGCCCGGCCCTCGGAGTCCCTGGAAGGGAGTGCCCAACCCCAGCCTCGGCACCGATTCTGGAGCTCTCCCTGGATTCCGCTGGCCGCCGCTGCCGCGCTGGTGCTGCTGGTCCTGGTCCCGGCGCTGGTGCTGCGGGAGAGCGCCCCCTCGGACCCCGTGCTGCGCGGGTCCGATAACGAGATCGAGTCGCTGCTCGAGGACGGCGCTCTGCTGCCCCGCGACGACTTCGTGCTGCGCTGGTCGCCCGGCCCCGAGGGCGCGACCTACCGGCTGACGGTCACCACGGCCGGCCTCGACCTCCTGCTGGAGCGCCGCGAACTCGCGGAGCCGGCCTTCCGCGTCCCCCCCGAAGCCCTCTCCGGTGTGGCCGACGGTGAGCGGGTCTACTGGCGGGTGGAAGCTGCGGCCCCCGACGGCAGCGTCATCGAGTCGCCCGTCTTCAGGGCAGGGGTCCAGTGAGGGAGTCCGGCGGCGGGGAACGTTCAAGCGGGTGGCGATTCGGGAGGGACGCGGCACGGTACCGCGTCCGGCGCGCGTCGCCTGAGGAGGTGTACCCATGATTCGTTCATTGAATTCGCGAGCCCGGACTCGCCCTTTTGCGTTCGTTGCTCACTTCGTGCTGGCTGCCGGCCTGCTGCTGTCCTGCGGATGCCCCGGTCCGGTTGAGACCGCCGCCCCCGTGATTCCCACGGCCGCCGGTGTGTGGGCCTGCCAGGAAAACGCGTCCACCACGGTCCACCGCGGGCTGAGCAGCCCCCAGCTGGAACTGACCATGGGCCTGATGTCCGGGAGCGGCAGCTACCTGGTGGACGTCGAGCGCTACGGCGGGCCCGGCAGTGAGGCGAGGTATACGGGGGTCTGGCGCCAGGGCGCGGGGGACAGCACTCTGTCCAGTCCCGTCTCCTGGCCCGAATTCCAGCAGCAGTGGTCGCAGTACCAGACCGAGTCGCGCCAGCCGATCGACCTCGAGACCTTCGTGTCGGGCGGGCAGCGCCTCTTCTTCGCCCTCTGGCGCCAGGGGCCGGACTCCCACACGGTGGAGGCGGACCTCAGCGCGGCCGACTTCCAGCAGCGGCTGGACGACGGCTCGGTGGTGGACTTCGAGGTTTACCCGGTACAGGGAGAGTGGCGCTTCGCGGCCATCCTGAGCGCCGATCCCGCGGCGGAGCAGTTCGTGAGCGAGTTGGTCTTCGAGGACTTTCACCAGCAGTACCACGACCTGGGCGAGGCCCACGACCTGGTCGACCTCGAATTCCTGGGCCAGGGCGAGGACGTGCGCTACGCCGGACTGTTCCGGAGCCGCCCCGGCGCCCCCTGCGATCCGCGCGACCACCTCTGGGTGGGGTCCGAAGAGGGGAACGAGGCCAGCCTGCTGGGCCGGATCGACGAGTTCTCCCCGGGGAACCAGCTGCAGCTGATCGACCTCGAGTTCGCCCCGGAGAGCAAACTCGGGGGCCCGGCAGACAAGGTCGCCGAAGCGAGCGCGGAGGCCGCCGGCGGAGCCGCCGCGGCCGGGCCGACGCCTTCCGGGGCAGACGACTTGCTCGATCCGACCGGCCCGCAGAAGCGGCCCGGAGATCCGGTCCACGACGGCAGCTCCCAGGGGCCGCCCGAGCCTCCGGGAAGCGGGAACTAGACATGTGGCACGGCCTTCCAGGCCGTGATCCGGGAGGACATCGATCAACACCTGGATCGCTCTCGCCTCGATGCTGCCGCTGTGGACGCCGCTGCCCGCGCTGGCGCCCGAGACTCCCTTTCAGGAGTGCGAACGGAAGGCGGCGGAGCGTCCGGTGGGGGGCGCCGCCGCCTACTGTTTTTTCGAGGTGGCTGCCGGCGCGGAACTTCAGGAGGAGGCTGCCCGGCGGCTCTCGGTCCACCTCGAGCGCGAACCGGACAACCCCTGGCTCCTCTTTCACCTGGGCCGCGTCCTGCACGGCCTGGACGCCGAAGCGGCGACGAAACACTACCGGCGGGCCGCGCCCGGCTTTGCCTCTGCAGGGGAGCACCGCTACGAGGCCTACGCGCGCTTCAACGCTTCCCGCCTGCTGCGCGGCAGAGGACGCCTCGAAGAGGCCGCCGAGGCGCTGCGGCACGCGGAACGCGCCGCCGAGAGGGCCGGCGACCCGAACCTGCGCCACCAGGTGATGATCGACCGCGCGGTGCTGATGCAGCTCGGGCAGGAGGACCTCGAGACTGCGCGCCAGCTCCTGCTGCAAGTGCGGGACGAAGCCCCCTCGGACTGGCACTACCGTGCCGCCCTGCTGCTGGAACTCGGCAACGTCCACCTCCTGCTGGGCGGCTTCGCGC
>JBFGHG010000069.1:0-9047 GCA_041578395.1 Acidobacteriota bacterium | reverse complement strand
GCCCGACCCTGAAGTGGAAGAGGGGGAAGAGATCGCGCTCTCGTACGGCGATCTGGAGATCGGCTTTTACCGCAACGACGAGTTGGACCTGTCCTTGATCGTCGGCGAGCAGGTGCTGCTCGAAATCCCCATGAAACCGGTCTGCCGGGAGGACTGCAAAGGGCTCTGCTCCCACTGCGGCGCGGACTTGAACGAGGGACTGTGCGACTGCAGCCCGCAGAGCTTCGACCCCCGTCTCGAGCCCCTGCGGCAGCTCAAGAAGAACATGATCGACTGATTCTCCGGGTCCCCTCGAGACCCGGTGCACTGAAAAGGAAGCGCTCCGATGGCCAATCCCAAGCGACGACATTCCAAGTCCCGGCGTGGAAAGCGCCGGGCCCACGACGCCCTCGAGGCCCCCAGCCTTTCGCGTTGCAGCAACTGCGGCGAGTCCGTGCTGCCGCACCGGGCCTGTCCCAGCTGCGGGCACTACCGGGGCCGCCAGGTGATCCCGGTGGACGACGAGATCTGACCGACCCGCCACGCCGATGAAGAGCGCCTTCGTTTTTCCGGGGCAGGGTTCGCAGTTCACCGGGATGGGCCGCGATCTGGCCGAACACTCCGCGGTGGCGCGGGAGACCTTCGCAACCGCCGACCGGGTCCTGGGCTTTCCGCTGAGCCGGCTCTGCTTCGAAGGCCCCGACGAGCAGCTGGTCCTGACCGAGAACACCCAGCCGGCAATCCTGACGGTATCGGTGGCCGCCTGGCGGATCCTCCGCGAGCGGGGACACGCGCCGGCGCTGGTGGCGGGGCACAGCCTGGGAGAGTACAGCGCGCTGGTGGCCGCCGGCTCACTCCGCTTCGAGGACGCCGTCGAGGTGGTCCGCCTGCGGGGACGCTTCATGCAGGAGGCGGTCCCCCCCGGGCAGGGCGCGATGGCGGCCATCCTGGGGATGGACCTCGAGCAGGTCGAGGCCCTCTGCCGGGAGGTCGCCGGGGAGCAGGTGGTGGCGCCGGCCAACCTCAATGCGCCGGGCCAGGTGGTGGTGGCCGGGCACGTGGACGCGGTCAATCGCGCCTGTGAAGCGGCCCGCGGCGCGGGCGCCCGGCGGGTGATCGAACTGCCCGTCAGCGCGCCCTTTCACTGTGATCTGATGCGGCCGGCCCGGGACCGGCTCGCCCTGGAGCTGGAGAGGATCGAGTTCGGCGACCTCGAGGTGCCGCTCGTCAACAACGTGGAAGCCGCGCTGGTGCGGACCGGCGAGGAGGCGCGCCAGGGTCTGATCCGGCAGGTGACCGGGGCCGTCCGCTGGATCGACTGCGTGCAGGCCCTGGCGGCCCAGTCGGTGAGCCGGTACGTGGAAGTGGGCCCGGGCCGCGTGTTGAGCGGTCTGATCCGAAAGATCGACGCTACGGCCGAAACGGCGGCCGTGGGCAACTGGGAGCAGGTCCAAGGCTATGAGTGAATTCGAAGGACGAGTCGCGCTGGTGACGGGGGCCTCGCGGGGAATCGGCCGCGAAATCGCCCTCCAGCTGGCGGCCCACGGCGCCGACGTGGTTCTGGCTGCGCGCAGCGAGGGCGGGTTGCGGGAGGTGGCCGATGAGATCGAGTCCATGGGACGGCGGGCCCTCTGCCTGCCGCTGGACGTGTCCGACCCGGAGCGGATCCGGGAGGCGGTCGGCGGCATTCCGGAACCATTTGACCGAATCGACATCCTGGTGAACAATGCCGGGGTCACGCGCGACGGGTTGATGCTGCGGATGAAGGACGAGGACTGGAAAACGGTGCTGGCCACCAACCTGGGAGGCGCCTTCTACCTGACCCGGCAGGTGCTGGCCGGCATGGTCCGCCGCCGCTACGGCCGGATCGTCAACCTGACGTCGGTGGTGGCGATGACGGGCAACCCTGGCCAGGCCAACTACGTGGCCAGCAAGGCGGCGCTGATCGGGTTGACGCGCTCGTTGGCCCGCGAAGTCGCCTCGCGCAACATCACCGTCAACGCGGTGGCGCCTGGGTTCGTGGAGACCGATATGACCGCCGGGCTGGGGGAGAAGGCCCGCCAGAAAATGCTGGAAGGGGTACCCCTGGGGCGTCCGGGAGAGCCTGCGGAAGTGGCTGCGGCCGTTCGCTTCCTGGCTTCCAGCGAGGCCGGATACATCACCGGCCACGTGCTGCATGTCAACGGCGGTATGTATATGTAAAGGCTGGATTTTTACTCGTTTTTTCATCGGAGGAAGAGAGATGGCAACCAAGGAAGTGCATTCGAGGGTCAAGGAAATCATCGTGGAGCAGCTGGGGGTCAAGGAGGACGAGGTGTCCGGCGACTCCAACTTCGCCGAAGACCTCGGCGCCGACTCGCTGGACGTGGTGGAGCTGGTGATGAAGTTCGAGGAAGACTTCGACATCGAGATCCCCGACGAGGACGCCGAGAAGATCCAGACCGTCCAGGACGCGATCGAGTACATCAAGAGCCACCAGAAGTAAGCGGGGAGGACGTCAACCTTGAACCGACGGGTCGTCGTCACCGGCGTGGGCCTGGTATCCGCGCTGGGAAACGATACCGAGACCAGCTGGAAGGCCATCCGGGAAGGCCGCAGCGGGGTGGGTCTCATTTCGCGCTTCGATACCGAGGGGTTCTCCACCCGGATCGCGGCCGAAGTGAAGGACCTCGACCCGTTGAACTACCTGGACGCCAAGACGGCCCGCAAGATGGACCGGTTCATCCTCTACGCCCTGGTCGCTGCCGACTGCGCCCAGAAGGCGTCGGGGCTCGAGATCACCCCTGACAACGCCCCCCGGGTGGGAGTCTACATCGGCTCCGGTATCGGCGGATTCGAGACCATCGAGCGCGAACACACCCGCTTCATCGAGCAGGGCCCGCGCCGCATCTCCCCCTTCTTCATCCCGGCCAGCATCGTCAACCTGGCGGCCGGCCAGGTCTCCATCCGGCTGGGCGCCATGGGGCCCAATTCGGCCACCTGCACGGCCTGCTCGGCGGGGGCCCACGCGCTGGGAGACTCCTTCCGCATTATTCAGCGGGGCGACGCCGACGTGATGATCGCCGGCGGCTCCGAGGCGGCCATCACTCCGATGGGGGTGGGAGGGTTCGCCGCCATGAAGGCGCTCTCCACCCGCAACGAGGAGCCGGCCCGCGCCAGCCGCCCCTTCGACCTCGAGCGGGACGGCTTCGTGGTGGGAGAAGGCGCCGGGCTGCTGGTGCTGGAAGACCTGGAAACGGCGCGGCGGCGGGGGGCGCCGATCGTGGCCGAGATCGTGGGCTACGGCATGAGCGGCGACGCCTACCATATGACCGCCCCCCCGGAGGACGGCTCTGGCGCTTTCCGAGTAATGCAGGCGGCCCTGCAGGACGCAGGCGCCGATCCCGGGCAGGTCGACTACATCAACGCGCATGGCACCAGCACCCCGCCCAACGACCGGATCGAAACGCTGGCCATCAAACGCCTGTTCGGGGAACACGCACACGAACTGGCCGTCAGCTCCACCAAGTCGATGACCGGACACCTGCTGGGCGCCGCCGGAGGTCTGGAAGGGGGCATCACCGCGCTGGCCATCCGCGACCAGGTGCTGCCTCCCACCATCAACCAGGAAAACCCCGACCCCGAGTGCGACCTCGACTACGTCGCCAACCAGGCGCGGCAGGCCGAAATCCGCTACGCCATGTCCAACTCCTTCGGGTTCGGCGGGACCAACGCTTCGCTGCTCTTTCGCCGATTCAACGGGTAGCCGTGAAGCGCGTCGCCCGCCGCCCTCTCCCTGTCCGGCTCATTGGCCGGCCCCCGGAGGACGTCCATGATGATTGCCATTAGTCTCCTGTGCACCCCACTCGCGCTCTCGCTTCTGGCCGGCGCCGCCCCCACGCCGCGGCAAGATCGAGGCCCCGATGTCTCGGGCCGCGTGCTGGACACGGCCGGCGGCCCGATCCCCGGCGCCGGCGTGGTTCTGACGCTCGACCGTGAGCGGAGGGAAACTCGGACCAATGACGACGGCGCCTACAGTTTCTGGTGCGTCCCCGACGGGAACGTCACGCTTCGGTTCTCCCTGCGGGGCATGGTGAGCATCAGCGCCGGGCCCATGAGCCTCCGGTACCCGCGGGGCATCGTCTGGGATCAGACGATGGAGGTCGCGCCCGGGGTCGGACACGAGTACTCTTCTGCGCGCCGGCTCGCCTTCCGCGTGACCGACGAGGAGGGCAGGCCCGTGGCTTTGCGGGAAGTTTCGGTGGCCGGACTCGGCTTCGGCGAGACGGACCATTGCGGGCGCTTCGAAATCTCCGTCGGATGGGAAAAGGACGGCGTCGTGGAATCCCGGCTCGAGGTCTCCGGGTACGCCGCGGCTCCGCTGAAGGTCGACCTCTCCAGAGGCGACGCCTCCCTCCACTACGCACTGGTGCTGAGCAGGCGCCATTGACGGGATCGGAACGCTGCGGCGGACCCATCGTGTGCTATACTCCCACCGGTCCTACATGGGGGGCGAACCAGGTGCTTTTGTCGACCCAATCTTTCTACCGGAGGGGTGGAGCCTCCGCCGGGCTCTGATTCTCTGACTCCGGTGCGGGCAGCCTCGCCCAGAAAGCTTCTTTCATGCCTGACAAATCGCAGAGCGGCAAATCCAGCCGGCGAGCCCACATCGCCCGCGCCTTCCAGCTGAAACGCTGGAGCGGAGGCTGGTTTCGCGGCCTGGACTGGAAGCGGGCGGCGCTGGGCGTCGGCCTGGCCCTGGCCCTGACGCTGCTGCTGCAGGAGTACCGTTTTCAAAGCGTGCCCGACTTCGAGGCCGGCGACATTGCCGACCGCGACGTCGAAGCGCCCGAAGACTTCGTCGTGCAGGACGTGGCGGCGACCGAGGCCAAGCGGCAGGAGAGCCTGAAGGCGGTGCCGGCGGTCTTCGACCTGGACCTGCTCAACAACCAGCGCATCGAGATGGAGCTCCGTTCGGGATTCGCCCGGGCGCGCGAGATCGTGCAGGTGTTCCGCCAGGAGCGCCAACTGGCCGAGGGAGCCCGTCTCGCCGGTCGCAACCAGGCGGAGCTGCTGGAGCGCCTGAAGGCCGCTCTGCCCCGCTTCGACCGGGCCGACCTGCTGGCGGTGCTGCTGAAGCACGGCTTTTCCCGCGAGCTGGAAGACCAGATGGCGCGCCTGCTGCAAAAGGCGATGAAGCATCCCGGGGTGACCGCCAGCCGGGAGGTGCTCTTCTTCTACCAGGACCGGGGGATCATCCTCTACAACAACCTGACGCGGCAGGACGAGCCGCTGGAGGACTGGTTCGCCGTCCGCGACCTGAGCCAGGCCCGCGACCAGCTCCGCCAGAACCAGTACGAGCTGACGGCGCTGGGCGGGGACGAAAAGCGCAAGGTCATTGACTTCCTGGACAACTGGGTGGTCCCCAACGTCCACTTCAACGACGCCGAGACGCGCTCGCGGGAGGAACTGGCGCTGGAGGGAGCGCCCCCCGTCCTGACCCAGTACAAGAAGGGGCGCACCATCGTCCGCACCGGCGACGAGATCACCGATCAGGAACTGACGGCGCTGCGCAAGCTCGCCGAGCTGAAACAGGCCGGCCAGCCGGTCGACCGCTTCGTGGGCGCGCTGCTTCTTTCCCTCTTCTTCGTCTTCGCCCTGTGGCAGTATTTCTGGATCTACCAGCGGCGGCTCCAGCGCCAGCCGGCGCGGATGTTCCTGATGATCGGCCTGGTCCTGCTGCTGCACCTGGGCTTTTGCCGCCTGCTGGTGGACCTGTCCGAAGTGGTGGCGGGCAGTTTCAGCCGCGAGGTCCTGCAGGACCCCCGGCAGTTCTACTTCCTGTTGCCGGTGGCCCTGGGGGCGGTCCTGATGGTGCTGCTGGTGGACGCCCAGGCCGCGATCCTCTATTCCCTCGGTTTCGGCGTCTTCCTCTCGCTGCTGACGGGGCAGGCGGAGATGGGCATCTTCGCGGTGACCGCCTCTCTGGCGTCCATCTATTCGCTGCGGCAGTACCGGGAGCGCTCGGCGATCCCGCGGGCGGGGCTGGTGATCGGGGCCGTCAGCGTGCTGATCATTCTCTCTCTGCAGCTGTACTCCTCCGGCTTCGAGTGGGCCTCGTTCGCGGTGCGCGCCGGCGCGGGCTTCCTGGGAGGCCTCTTCACCGCCATGCTGGCCTCGCTGTGTCTGCCCGTGATGGAGTGGCTGTTCGACATCACGACCGACATCCGCCTGCTGGAGCTGTCCAACCTGAACAAGCCGATCCTGCGCCGCCTGGCGGTGGAGGCGCCCGGGACGTACCACCACAGCATCATCGTCGGGACGCTGGCCGAGGCGGCCGCCGAAGCCATCGGCGCCAACGCCCTGCTGGCGCGGGTGGGGGCCTACTACCACGACATCGGCAAGATGCGGAAGCCCGAGTACTACGTCGAGAACCAGATCTACATGGCCAACAAGCACGAAGGCCTGACGCCCAGCATGTCGAGCCTGATCCTGGCCAGCCACGTGAAAGACGGCCTGGCCATGGCGGAGGAGATCAACCTGACGCCCCGCGTGCGCGACCTGATCCCCCAGCACCTCGGCACCAAGCTGATGTCCTACTTCTCTCAGATGGCCAAGCAGGGCGCGGAGGAGAAGAACCCGGAGATCAACGAAGAAGACTTCCGCTACCCCGGCCCCAAGCCGCAGAGCAAGGAAGCGGCGATCCTGATGCTGGCCGACCAGGTGGAGGCGGCCTCGCGGACCTTGCAGGATCCGACGCCGCGGCAGATCCGGGCGCTGATCCGGCGCCTCATCCAGTCCACCATCGAGGATCGGCAGTTCGACGAGTGCGAGATCACGACCCGGGACCTGGACCGCATCACCCGGGCCTTCGAGCGCGTCATCACCGGGATGTACCACCACCGGATCGAGTATCCCGGCTTCGATTTCAACAGGAAAGTTGTCGACGAGCAGCCCCAGCATCAACGTATTCAATAGGCAGCGACGCCTGCAGGTGGACGTGCGCCCGCTGCGCAGCTTCGTCCGCCGGCTGACGAGCAGACTCGAGCTGGAGCGGGGCTGGAGCGTGGCCCTGATCAGCGACGACGCCATGCGGCGCTACAACCGGACCTACGCAGGCAAGGACCGCCCCACCGACGTCCTCTCTTTCCCGCATCAGCCCGAGCCGTGGGAAGAGGAACCGTATGCCGGCGACGTGCTGATCTCGGTGGAGTCGGCCGACCGTCAGCGGCGGGGCAGCCTCGAGCGGGAGTTGAAGATCCTCTCCCTGCACGGACTCCTGCACCTGCTGGGATACGATCACCAGCGGGACGGCGGAGAGATGGAATCCTTGGAACGAAAACTGAGAAGAGAGTTGGAGCTTTCGTGAACTTGACGTTGATCTTGACGATGGGCGGATGCCTGGCGGGGTTGTTCTTTCTCTCGCTGGTGGAGACCGCGGTGGTTCGGCTCTCCCGCGTTTCGCTGCGGGTGCTGGCCGAGCGCGAGAAGGACCACGAGATCGCGCTGCTCGAGGACATCGGCCGCGACCGAATCCGTTTCCTGCTGCCGCTGCAGTTCGCGATTCAGATCCTGACCGGGCTGATCGCCATCCTGGTGGCGGTCACGGTGATCCAGTGGCAGGCGCCTTACCCGATACTGCTGGCCCTGGGAGTCATGGTGGGGGTCATCGCGGTGGTCCGGCAGCTGATCCCGAAGTTCCTCACCCAGAAGGACCCGGAGCGTTTCCTGTTGCGGATGCTGCCGCTGCTGTCGGGAGTCTACCGCCTCCTCTCTTGGCTCAGCTCTCCCATCGTCTGGTTGCTGGAGGCCAGCCAGAAGCTGCTGCGGCGGTCTCCGGCGGTCCAGGACGAGGCGACCGACGAGGAGATTCAGGCTTACCTGGACGTGGGCGAGGAGGAGGGGATCTTCGAGGAGCAGGAGAGCGGCCTGATCCAGTCCGCGCTCGAGTTCGGGTCCACGGTGGTGCGCGAGATCATGACGCCCCGCTCGCAGGTCGTGGCCATCGAGGACACCGCCACCATCACCGAGCTGAAGGACCTGATGGTCTCGAGCAAGCACTCCCGCATCCCGGTCTACCGCGACAGCCTGGAGGAGATCGTGGGCGTGGTCTACGTCCGCAACCTGCTGGCCCACCTGGAGGAGAACCGCGGCAACGAGCCGATCAAGGCGCTCATCAAGAAGGCCTGGTTCGTGCCGGAAACCAAGCGCGTCTCCGAACTGCTGCAGGAGATGCAGGAGAACTCCGAACCGCTGGCGCTGGTGGTCAGCGAGTACGGCTCGGTCGCGGGGCTGGTCACCATCGAAGACCTGATCGAGGAGATCGTGGGAGAGATCTACGACGAGGACGAGCCGCCCGTGGTGGAGATCGTGCCCGAAGCGGACGGCGCCTTACGGGTCCCCGGGGGGACCGAGATCGAAGATCTGGAAGAGGCGCTCGGAGTCGACCTGGGCGATCCCGAGATGACCACGGTCAGCGGCCTGGTGGTCGCGCACCTGGGCGAGGTCCCGGTGGCTGGCGAGCAGGTGGACCTCGACGGGATTTCGGTGGAGGTCCTGGAAGCCGACGAGAAGAAAATCCTGGAGATGAAGGTGCGCCGTCTGCCCGAGGCGGAGCTGGCGCCCGACACGCCTTCGGGCTCCGATCCGAGCCCATGACCGCCCCTCTCGATCCGGACCACCCACGGCACCGCCAGCTCATGAAGCGGGCGCTGGGCCTGGCCCGGCGCGGCTGGGGCCGGACCAGCCCCAATCCGATGGTGGGTTGCGTGGTGGCGCGTGACGGCCGGGTGGTGGGCGAAGGCCATCATTTGTTCGCGGGCGTCCGGCACGCCGAGGACCTGGCGCTGCAGCGGGCTGCGGCAGAGGCCCGCGGCGCCGACCTGTACGTCAACCTGGAGCCCTGCTGCCACCAGGGCCGCACGCCTCCCTGCACGGACCGCATCCGCGCAGCCGGAGTGGGGCGGGTGTTTCTGTCCGTGCGCGACCCCAACCCGCTGGTGGCGGGCCAGGGGGCCGCACGGCTGCGGGAGTCCGGGATCGAGGTGGTGGAGGGGCTCTGCGCCGAGCGGGCCCGGCAACTCAACGAG
>JBFGHG010000068.1:0-9067 GCA_041578395.1 Acidobacteriota bacterium | reverse complement strand
GGAGCTCGGCCGAGGCTCGGTGCCCATCCGAGTCCTTCGCTGCCGTCCCGCCCTGCTGCTCCTGGCCCTCGTCCCCCTCCGCATCGGCTTCGACGCCTCGCTCCTGTGCATCGAGTTCGGCGGCTTCACTCAGGACGAAAGTCTTGCCTTCCGGCAGGAGATCCCGCGGTAGGGCAGCGAGAGTCTCCGGGCGGGAGATGATGGCAGCGAGCTCCTGGTCGTTTGTGAGCTGCTCAAGAATCGGAGCCGAGAAGAACGGCGCCACGGCCAGGAAGCGAAGGCCGAAGTCGCCGGCGCTCACGTCCGACGTCTCGGCGGAGCGCACCACGCCGGCGCACGGCAGTTCTTCCCGGGTGGTGACCAGCCGGTAGCGGCCCAAAAAGAAGTCCAGCTGCACGCGGCTGAAACCGCCGCCCGGGTCCATTTCGTAGGCGGCCGACAGGCGGTGAGAGTCCTCGCGGGGATAGAAGAAGCGTGTGCGGTCCGAGTTGTCGCGGGGGCGGCCGACGTCGCGGCCCAGGTCGCTCTGCCAGCCCACCGAGAGCCGGCCCGGGCCGATCTCCTGGTTGGCCGCCACCCGCAGGCTGCGGTTGCGCGCCGCGGAGTTGTCGACGGCTCCCAGCGGGCTGTCGAAGTCCTCGAACATCCGGTAGCTGGCCTGCGCCAGCACCCCTCCATCGGCGAAACCCTGCGCCGCCTCCAGTCCCAGGGCCCGCTCCGGTGAGCCGCCGCCGGCCCACGTCCCGCGGGCGCGGAAGCGAAACGGAGAGCCGGATTCGACGCGGCGGGTGCGGGCGTGAATCACGCCCCCGATGGCGTCCGACCCGTAGGCCACCGAGCCGGGGCCGCGTGCCACTTCGATCGACTCCAGGAAGAAGGGGTCCAGATAGGTGGCGCTGGGGCCGGCGCGCCGCTCGGTGGTCACCCTCCCCCCGTCCAGCAGGATCAGGGTGCGCCCCCCGGCCAGCCCGCGGATGGCGGGGACGGCGGCGTGGCCGTCGGAGACCTGCCGCACGCCGGCCACCGTCTCGAGGGCGTCCGCCAGCCGCGCCGGGCGCGTGAGTTCCAGTTCCCGGCGGCTCAGCAGCGAAGTGGCGCTGACGGCGGGAGCCTCGATGTGGGGGGTCACGCCTCCCGCCACGGTCACGGAGTCCTCGGCCACGGGGACGGCCTCCACGACCAGCGGCCCCTCCTCGGGGATCGAATTGACCAGAATGGGGGCCAGGTACTCTCCGCTCGAGAGCGATACGATGATTTCGAAGGGCGGCCGGGGGTCGGGCTGCCAGCGGAAGCGGCCCTGCCGGTCGGTTCGGGCGGTGCCCGACTCGCCCAGGATGGAGATGGTGGCGTCGGCGACGGGAGTGCCGTCCGGGTAGACGAGCCTGCCGTCCAGCGCCAGCGCCTGGCACGGAACGAGGATCGCGATCAGCAGCAGACTGCGCCAGGCCATGGCCTTTCATTATAAACGGGTGGACGCGCCCAGCCGCGCAGGGGTAGCCTGTCAGGCGGCGTCGGCCGGATCGTCGGGCCAACACGAGCGAAGGCGAAAACCATGCCCTGGGGAAGACAGAAAACCGGATCGGTGGTGTGCCGCTCCTGCGGCCTGCTGGTGGGCGTCAACGACGAGGAGTGCTACCACTGCGGCGCGCGCAACCCGGCCTTGTGGGGCTTCGCGCCCTGGCTGCGCGGCCTGGGCGCCGATCTGGGCTTCATCCAGCTGGTGACCGGCGCGACCATTCTTCTGTACGTCATCAGCCTGGCCCTGGACCCCGCCAGCATCGGGATGGGCGGGATCTTCTCCATGCTCTCCCCCGGGGGGGAGTCCCTGTTCCGGCTGGGCGCGGCGGGCGCCATCCCCGTCTTCGGCTTCGGCCACTGGTGGTCCCCGTTGAGCGCCGGCTGGCTGCACGGCGGCCTGCTGCACATCGGTTTGAACCTCTACTGGCTCTACCAGGTGGGCCCCCCGGCGGCGGAGTTGTACGGCGCCGGGCGCATGGTGATCATCTACCTGGGTTCGTCGGTGGTCGGCTTCCTGCTGAGCAGCCTGGCCGGCCTCCTGCTTCCGGGGGTCCCGATCATCGGGGGGTCGCAGCTGACCGTGGGCGCCTCGGCGGCCATCTTCGGGCTCTTCGGCGCCATCGTCTACTCGGGCCGGCGCGGAGGCAGCAGCGCCTACAGCCGACAGATCCAGAGCCTGGCTCTGATCCTGTTCCTGTTCGGGTTCGTGCTGGGCCGCATCGACAACTGGGCCCACGCGGGCGGTTTCGCCGGCGGCTGGCTGATCGCCCGCTGGCTGGACCCCATGCAGCCGGAAAGGACGAACCATCAGCTGGCGGCGGTGGTCGGGCTGGGGTTGTCGGTGTTGGCGGTGGTGGTGACGTTTTTGACGACTTGAGAAGAGTAAGTCTCAAATCTCAAATCTCGAGTACGTTTCAATGTTCGATTTTCCATGTTCAAACGGCCAAGGCCCCCGTGCCCGGCGGTTTCGTGCTAACTTCTTTGCAATGCCGAGGTGGCCTGGAGTTCGACGATGAGGCCGTGGTTGTGCAATCTGCTTTCGCTGTTCTGCCTGGTGGCCGCAGCGGAGCTGTTTGCCGAACGCCTCTGGGTCGAAGTCCGCAGCCCGCACTTCACCGTCGTCAGCAACGCCTCCCGTCAGCAGGCGGTGCGGGTGGCGCAGGAGTTCGAGCAGATCCGGGAGGCAGCCCGCCGCGTCCTGCCCAAGATGAGCCTCGATCCGGGGCAGCCGATCGTGATCCTGGCCGTCCGTAACGAGGCGGACCTGCGGCAGCTGATCCCGGAGTACTGGGAGCAGCGGGGGCGGGCGCGTCCCGCCGGACTCTTCCTGCGCGGGCCCGAACGCCACTACGTGGCGCTGCGGCTGGACGTGGGAGGGCAGCGGCCCTTTCAGACCGTCTACCACGAATACCTCCACCTGCTGGTCACGCTCAACCTCCCGCAAGCGCCGCTGTGGGTCAACGAAGGGCTGGCGGAGTTCTACGCCAACAGCGCCTTCAAGGAGGGAGAGGTGGTCTTCGGGCTGCCCAGCGAAGCGCACGTCCGGCTGCTGCGCCGGCGCGGCCCGATGCCGCTTCGGGAGCTGCTCCAGGTCGACGAGAAGTCCCCCTACTACAACCACTCGCACAAGGTCTCGGTCTTCTACAGCCAGTCCTGGGCGCTGGTCCACTACCTGCTGACCCGCGACTGGGAGGCCCCCGAGTCGGTCCTGGACCGGTTCCTGCGTCTGCTGGCCGAGGACTCCAACCCCGACGAGGCGTTGCGGTCGCTGGGGGATCTGGACGCGCTCGAGCAGAGTTTGCGCCGCTACGTTTCGCAGGACGACTTCTACGTCTTCCGCTATCCGGAGGCGATCACGGTGCCGACCCGCGACTTCGGCGTGCGCGACCTGTCCGACGCCGAAGCGGCCGCGGTGCGGGGCAGCTTCCTGGTCAGCAACGATCGCCTGGCCGAGGCCGAGCTGCTGATTTCCCGGGCCATCGCCGACGACCCCGACCTGCCGCTGGCCCACGAGAGCCTGGGCTACCTCCGCTACGTGACCGGAAAACAGGCGGACGCCCGGGCGGCCTTCGAAAGGGCGGCCCGGCTGGGCTCGCAGAGCTACCTCTCCCACTACTTCCTGGGCTTCCTTTCGCTGGAAGAGGCCGACACCCCCGAAGAAGAGGCACACGTCGAGAAGAGCCTGCGCGAGGCGATCCGCCTGCGCCCCAACTTCCCCTACGCCTACACCGCCCTGGCGACCCTGCTGCTGCGCCACGACGAGAGCCACGAAGAGGCGCTGTCCCTGGCGCGGCAGGCCGACCGCCTGGAACCCCACAACCCCAAGCTGCTGCAGACCCTCGCCTACGCCCTGGGGCGCTCCGGCCAGCTGGAGGAGGCGGACCGCGTGCTGGGGGAGATGCACGTCTGGGCCGCGTCGGAGTCGGACCTGGCGCTGGCTTCCCGGGTCGAGGACTCGCTGACGGAAATCCGGGAGTATTGGCGGCGCAAGCGCGAGTACGACCGGCAGGTGGAGGCCATGCAGCGGGAGGGGCAGATGACCAGCCTGGCCCGCTCCAGCTGGCGCACCCGGGAAGTGGCGGGGACGGTGCGGGCGGTCAGCTGTTCCGCCCCGGCCTCGATGGAGATCCTGCTGGAAACCAGCGGCGGCCAGCTCGAACTGGTGTCGCACAACTTCTCGGTGGTGCAGTTCTTCTTCGCCGGCTCCCGGCCCGGCGGTGACTTCCACCCCTGCCACGGGCTGAAGGGCCGCGAGGTGCTGGCGTCCTACCAGCCGGACCGGCAGGAGTCGTACAACCGGCTCGTCTCAGTGCGCGTGCAGGACTAGCGCCGGGCCGGAGCCCCCCTGAGCCACGAAAAGCGTGGGCGCCGGAACCACCGGCATGTCCGGGTCGGGGCGGGACACTGTCCGAAGCCCAGGACCGGGAGAACGACTCGACGCAGGCCGCACCTGTGCATACGCAATGGCGGGGAGGGGGAACCGGACGCCCGCCGGTTCGTATTCACTAATGCAGGACCCGTACGGATCGTTCAAGCGGCGTCGGTCGCCCGGCCAGGCCTGTCGGGAGGTGGACGGGAACGCCGGATTCGATCACGAAAACCGCCGTCTGGCCGTGTTATACTCGAGGCCGATCGGCAAAGGGGTTACTCGCTTATGCGCAACAAGTTTGGAATCCTGGCTCTGGTGACGGTGGCGACGGCGGCTCTGCTGGGCGGACTGCTGGGCGAGCGTGTGAGCGCGCGCTCCCCCCAGGGCGAAACTGAACAGCTGCTGAAGACCTTCACCGAATCACTCTCGGTCATTCAACAGAACTACGTCCGCGAAATGTCCTCGCAGGAGCTGGTGGAGAGCGCCATCCGGGGCATGCTGCGCACGCTGGACCCCCACTCCTCCTTCTTCGCCACCTCCGACTACAGCCGCCTCCAGGAAGAACAGCAGGGGAAGTACTACGGACTGGGCATCTCGATCCGGGCCGAGGCTCCCGGCAGCGGACGCGTGGTGGTGGTCGAGCCCCCGGCACCCGGCACGCCCGCCTACAAGGCGGGACTGCAGGCGGGTGACGTGATCTCGCGGATCAACGGGGAGCCGATCGAGGACTGGGACATCAACGACGAGGTGATCCCCAACCTGAAAGGCCCCAAGGGGACCACGGTCGACATCAGCGTGGAACGGCCGGGCGAGACCGAACTGCTCGACTTCACGGTGGAGCGGGACGAGATCCCGCTGTATACGATCAAGTTCGTCTTCCACATCCGGCCCGGCATCGGCTACATCCGCATCGACAAGTTCTCCGACACCACCGGAGAGGAGTTGGACAAGGCTTTGGCCGAAGTGGGCGAGTCCGACCTGGAGGGCCTGATCCTGGACCTGCGCGACAACCCGGGAGGGTCGCTCAAGGCCGCCATCGACGTGTCGGACACCTTCCTGGCGCGCAACCAGCTGGTGGTGAGCACCAAGCGCCGGGGCGGCGTGCCCGACGAGTCCTACCGGGCCCGCAGCGGGCGGAGCGAGTTCTACCCCATGGTGGTGCTGATCAACAGCAACAGCGCCAGCGCCAGCGAGATCGTCGCCGGGGCCCTGCAGGACCACGACCGCGCCCTGATCGTGGGCGAGACGAGCTTCGGCAAGGCGCTGGTCCAGACCATCTTCCCCCTGGACGGCCAGCGGGGCCTGGCCCTGACCACGGGCAAGTACTACACGCCCAGCGAGCGCCTCATCCAGCGGGACTACTCGGAAGGCTTCTACGACTATTTCTACAACCGCCGCGAATCGGCCGACGGTGCACCGCGCGGCGGCGAGGGATTCGAAACCGACGCCGGACGGCCGGTCTACAGCGGCGGCGGGATCTCGCCCGACGAAACGGTGGAACTGGAGGCGGCGCCCCGGCTGGTCCGCCTGCTGGACCGGCGCAACCTCTTTTACAAGTTCGCCTCCCGGTTGGCCTCCGGCGAGATCGAGTCGGACGTCCGCTACGACCAGCTGCGCGACCGGAGCGCCCAGCTGGACGCGTCCGCCCTCGTCGACCTGAGGCGCGACCTCGAGATCTCGGATTTGACGCTGGAGCTGTTCCGGCAGTTCCTGGAAGACCAGGAGGAGCGGGTTCGCCTCCTGAAGGAAGGCTTCGAAGCGAACCGCGAGGTGATTCGGAACCGCTTGAAGCAGCAGTTGTTCGTGCAGGTGTACGGGGAAAAGGAAGGCTATCAGGTAGGACTGGAACTGGACGAGCAAGTGCAGCGGGCCATCGAGCTGCTGCCGCGGGCCGGAGAGCTGGCCCGCCTGGAAGCCGTCCGCGGCAGTTCTTCGCACTAGCCAGGCTAGAGATTCGATCCAGCGGTACATGATGGTTGCAGGGAGGGCAGCGCGGAGCATCGTATTGTCGCTGGTGGGGGTAGCCCTGCTGGCCGGCGCCGCCTGCACGCGCCGCGCCTCCGTCCCACCCGCCCCCACGGTCGCTTCTGCCGAACGGGTCCCGGCACCCGACCCCGAACCGGCCGCGCGCGAGACCGCCGGCGAAGTGCCGGCTCCCGACCAACCCGCGGCTCCCGAAGCGCCACCGTTGCTCCCCGTCCCGGACCCCGCCGGCCGGCTGGACATCCCCCCCTACGACCCGCCGGTTCCGATCCCGGAACCGCTGCCCGAAGAGGTGGACGAGCCGGCCGAGGAGGAGATCGAGGCCTCCCCGTTGGACGAACTGGCCGCCGTGGAGCTGTATACGCTGGAGGTCGATCCCGACCTGGAGGAGACGGTCTCGGCGGACCTGCGCGAGAGTTCTTTCGACATCCCGGTAGTCCTGAACCATTCGGTACTGCAGTTCCTGAACTACTACCAGGGGCGGGGGCGCCGGATCATGGAGGAGGGCCTGCGGCGCTCCGGCCGCTACCTCGACTATTTCGCCGAGGTCTTCGAGCGGGAGCAGGTGCCGCGCGACCTGATCTACCTTCCCCACATCGAGAGCCTCTTCAAGCCGCGGGCGTACTCCAGGGCGCATGCCCGCGGGCTCTGGCAATTCGTGGCCGGGACCGGCCGCAGGTACGGCCTCGAGATCGACTGGTGGATCGACGAGCGCTCCCACGTCGAAAAGTCGACGGTGGCGGCGGCCCGGCACCTGCGCGACCTGTACGACGAGTTCGGCGACTGGTACCTGGTGCTGACCGCCTACAACTCCGGGCCGGGCCGGGTGCGCCGGGTCCAGCGCCGCCACGGCGACATCGACTACTGGGAGATGCGCAGCCGCCGGCTCATCCCCCGCGAGACGCGCAACTACGTCCCCTCCTTCCTGGCCGCGCTGATCATCTTCAAGCATCCCGAGAAGTACGGCTTTCACGTCGAGCCGGAGCAGCCGGTGGCGCTGGACCGGGTGCCGCTCGACTTCCAGGTCGACCTGCGCGTGGTGGCTGAACTGCTGGACATGAAGCCGCAGGAGGTGCTCGATCTGAACCCCCAGCTGCGGCGCGGGGTGACGCCCTACCAGCGTCCCGGCTTCGAACTGGCGGTGCCCGAAGGAACGGGCGACCGGCTGGCCGCCCAGCTCGAAACCCTCCCCGAGGAGAAACGGTTGAAGGTGCAGCACTACCGGGTGCGGCGGGGCGACACGCTCTCGCAGATCGCCGGGCGCTTCGGCAGTTCGGTGCGGGCCATCGCCGACATGAACCGGATCCGCAACGTCCACCGGCTGCGGCTGGGGCAGGACCTGCTGATTCCGAGCGCCGGCTGGCGCGCCCCGACCCGGAGCGCCCGCGCCTCCCGCTCGCGCTCCGGCAGCTACGTGGTGCGCCGCGGCGACTCGCTGTACCGGATCGCCCGGCGGCTCGGGCTGACGGTGTCGCAGCTGGCCACCTGGAACAACATCCGCCCCAGCCAGACGATCTTCCCCGGCCAGCGCCTGCGGCTGTCGCCGGCTTCGGCCGGCATGGAGCAGTGAGCGTTCAGGCCCTCTGCCACAGATAGGCGTGGAAGCGCTTCACTTCCCCGAAGCCCAGGCGACGGTACAGCCGGAAGGCCCGCTCGTTGCTCTCCGAAACCGACAGGCAGACCTCCTCGAGCCCCTGGCCGAGAGCGACCTGAAAGCAGCGCTCCAGCAGGGCCGTCCCCAGTCCCGTCCCCTGGTGCGCGCGCCGCACGGACAGCTGCGGGATCATGGCGCGCCCCGGGCCGATGCGCGAGGCGATCAGCACGGCGGCGACGCGGCCCCGGGCGTCCAGGGCCAGGTGGCTGGCGCGCCCGCAGAAGCGCCCACAGCCGGCGCTCTCGATCAGGTTGCGCAGGAATCGCTGGCAGCCCCGCACGGTCTGATAGTCGTTGCACAGATCGTGATCGGCCGACCCCAGGTAGCTGTCGTGGACGGTCTGCGCCGCCTGAGCCAGGAAGTCGCCCCGCCAGGGGACCAAGTCATAGGCGAATCCTTCTCCGGGCCGGAAACCGGCACGGTCCTCCTCGAGAAGGGCCCGGCGCAGGAAGTGACGGGGCCGGATCTCGAAGCCGAAGCCGCCGAAGACCTCGGGAAAGTCGAAATTGAACGGGAACAGCTGGCACTCGATCCGGCGCAGTGCCGAATCCTTGCGCAGGCCGCGCAGGGTCCGGTCCAGCAACGTCCGGTAGGCGCTGCAGCCGGCGCGGCGGCGGCGGACGAAGAGGTTGCCGATGTAGCCCACTCCCTGGTCCACCACGTAGTAGGCGTAGCCCTCGAGTTCTCCGCCGTTGCCCGCCAGGACGTAGCCCGGCAGGGTGCGCGACTTCACGTACTTCCGGATCAGGTCCGCCGCCGGGCGAAAGTCCCATCCCAGCTGCCCCGCCCAGCAGCTCGCCTCCTCCTCGAGCAGCGGTTTCAGCCTCGCCGGCGACACGCCCGCCAGCGGCTCCACGTCCATAGCCCTCATCTTAGCCCGATGAGCAGGCCGCAGGCAGGGCGCACCCGCGGCCGGTTGCTCCGCTTTCGACTCCGCGCATATAATCCGGGCATGAATTTGAAGATCCAGACGCGGCACCTGGAGCTTTCGCCGACGGAGCGGAACCTCGTCGAACGCAAGTCGCGCAAAGCCCGCCGGAGGC
>JBFGHG010000067.1:0-9119 GCA_041578395.1 Acidobacteriota bacterium | reverse complement strand
GAGGAAGGGGTCTTCCTGGCCGGCTCCTCCCTCTGGGTGCCGACCTTCGGCGACCGACTCGTCTCCTTCGAGCTGACCGTGAACCTCCCCGAAGGCTGGGACGCCGTCAGCCAGGGCAAGCGGACCCGCCACGCCCTCGAAAACGGCCGCCGGACCGTGACCTGGAACAGCCCCGAGCCGATGGACGAGGTCTACCTGGTTGCCGCCCGCTTCGTCGAATACTCCGAGCAGGCGGGCGCCGTTACCGCCCAGGCCTTCCTGCGCCAGGCGGACCCCAACCTGGCGGCCCGCTACCTGGAAGCCACCGCCCAGTACGTCGACATGTACACGCGGCTGATCGGCCCCTACCCCTACGCCAAGTTCGCGCTGGTGGAGAACTTCTGGGAGACCGGCTACGGCATGCCCTCCTTCACGCTGCTGGGCCCTGCCGTCATCCGGCTTCCCTTCATCCTGCACTCCTCCTACCCCCACGAGATCCTCCACAACTGGTGGGGCAACTCGGTCTTCGTCGACTACGAAAGCGGCAACTGGTCCGAAGGCCTGACCGCCTACCTGGCCGACTTCCTGGTCCGCGAGGGACAGGGGCAGGGGGCCGACTACCGGCGCGACACCCTGAAGCGCTATCTCAACTTCGTCCGTGGCGAGAAGGACTTTCCCCTCAGCGAGTTCCGGGTGCGGCACTCCCCCTCCACCGAGGCCGTGGGCTACGGCAAGTCGCTGATGCTCTGGCACATGCTGCGTCTGGAACTGGGCGACGAGCAGTTCACCCGCGGGCTGCAGGCCTTCTACCGGCGCCACCGCTTCCGGCGCGCCTCCTTCTCCGACCTCGAGCAATCCTTCAGCCAGGTGTCCGAGCGCGACCTGTCCGGCTTCTTTCGCCAGTGGGTCCAGCGCAGCGGGGCGCCCGAGCTGGAAATCGCCGGCCTTTCGGCGAAGACCTCCGGCGACAGCTTTCAGGTCAGGGTGCGGGTGCAGCAGCGGCAACAGGAGGCCCCCTACCGGCTGCGCATCCCACTCGCCTTCACGCTCGAGGGACGCGAACAGGCCGAGCTGCGCTGGCTCGAGACGTCCCAGCGGGAGGCCGTCTTCGAAGACCAATTCCCTACCCACCCGCTGCTCGTTGAAGTCGACCCCGCCTTCGACCTCTTCCGCCGCCTGGACCGCAGTGAAATCCCGGCGTCGCTGAGCCAGTTGTTCGGCGCCGAGAGGGTCACGCTGGTCCTGCCGGGCGAAGAGGACGTCGCCGGACCCGAGGCCTGGCGGCAGCTGGCCGAGAGCTGGGCCGGCGGCGAACCGCATCGTTTCCGGATCGTGGGACAGGAGGAGCTGAGCGAGCTGCCCGCCGAGAGCGCCGTCTGGGTCCTGGGTTCGAACAACCGCTGGGCGGAGTCGCTGCGCGAACCGCTGTCGCGCCTGGAGGCTGGAGTCGACGGATCGACGCTCCGCTTCGGAGCCGAAACGGCAGACCGCACCGGGACCTCTTTCGTCTACACCGTCGCCCACCCGGCCGATTCCGACCTGGCGCTGGGCTGGGTGGGCGCAGACCTGCCGGCGGCGGTGCCGGGCCTGGCCCGCAAGCTTCCCCATTACGGGAAGTACTCGTATCTGGCCTTCGATGGGGACGAGCCGACCAACACCATCAAGGGACAGTGGCCCGCGCTGGGCTCGCCCCTGGTGGGGACCTTCGTCCTCTCCCGTGGCCGGGCCGCACCCCTTCCCGACCGGGAGCCCCTGGCCCGGCCCGAATCGGTCTTTTCCTCCGACCGGCTCCAGGCGCACGTGCGGCGGCTGACCTCTCCCGAGATGCAGGGGCGCGGCGCGGGGACGGAAGGCATCGAACGCGCGGCGGAGTACATTGCCGCCCAGTTCCAGGAAGCCGGACTCCGTCCGGGCGGAGACGACGGCGGCTACTTCCAGGTGCTGCCGGAAGAGCAGGGCCCGCAGAGTGTCCCCGTGCGCCTGCGCAACGTCGTCGGGGTACTGCCCGGCACCAATCCGGCCTGGGAGGGGCAATCGGTGGTGGTGGCAGCTCACTACGACCACCTGGGACTCGGGTTTCCCGACGTCCGCAGCGGCAACGAAGGCAAGCCCCACCCGGGCGCGGACGACAACGCCTCCGGAGTCGCCGTCCTGCTGGAACTGGCACGGCTGCTCGGAGGGTCGCTCCAGCCGCAGCGCACTCTCGTCTTCGCGGCCTTCAGCGGGGAGGAGTGGGACCTGCGCGGCTCGCGCCACTACGTGTCCCGGACCCGCCGCTGGCCCGCGGAGAAGGTCCTGGCGGCGGTCAACCTGGACAGCGTCGGGCACCTCGGCGACGGCAAGATCCTGGTGCTGGGCAGCGGCAGCGCCGACGAGTGGGTCCACATCAACCGCGGCATCGGCTTCACCACCGGGATCGAGTCGCAGTCGGTGGCCGACGACTTCGGCTCCAGCGATCAGAAGAGCTTCCTGGACGCGGGCGTGCCGGCCGTACAGGTCTTCACCGGGGCCCACGAGCATTATCACCGGCCCTCGGACACCGCCGAGACGCTCGACTACGAAGGGCTGGTGAAGGTGGCGACTTTCGTGCGCGAAGCCGTCCTCTACCTGAGCGCGCGGGACCGCCCGCTCACCTCGCGGCTGACGCCCAGCCCCGGAGCGGACTCTCCCAACACCCCGGCTCCGGCAGGCGGCGGCCGCAGAGTCAGCCTGGGCACGCTGCCCGATTTCACCTTTCCCGGACCCGGCGTGAAGGTCGATTCCGTGATCCCCGGATCGGCCGCCCAGGAGGCAGGACTCGAGGCCGGCGACCGGCTGGTGGCCATCGACGGGACGCCGGTCGAGGACTTGCGGGGGTACGCCCATTTGCTGCGGAGCTACTCCCCGGGGGACAGCATTCGGATCGAGGTCGAGAGGGAGGGAGCCCGGCTCACGCTGGCGGCGACCCTGAAAGCGCGCTGAACTCCCCGCTCAGGAGCGGCGATGGGTGGTGAGCTGCTCCAGCATGGCGTCCTCGAAACGCCGCGGGTCGGCGGCCAGGCCGGCGGCTTCCTCGTCCCGCAGCCTCCAGTGAAATGCGTGGACCCGCGGGTGCTCGAAAGAGACCGTCAGCCCCGCTTCGGACTCCCCCACCTCGACCCGGGCGTCCGAACCCAGGTGGAAGAAAACGAACCCGTCCAGCAGCTCGCGAAAGCGGTCCAGGTCGGCGGGGGTCATGAGGAAAAATATTTTCGAAACTTTACAACTTTCGGGCGCCAGGTGGCATCCAACACGATGACTCAGCAATGAGCCTTCTAGCGACCCGAGGCCGGTTTCCCTCCCCCCGGCTTCGGGTCCTTTTTCGTTGGCCCCGGGAAGGCTCGAGCCGGCGCAAACGCCGAGCCGGTGGCGAGGCGCTCCGCAGGCCTAATCGTCGAACAGCTTGATCTGCAGGCGCTCCGAAGCGAGGTCGGTCTGATCGACCACCGAGGCAGCCGCCACGCCCATGGTGATGGCGATCGCTTCGCTGATCTCCTCCGGCGTGGCCCCGTACTGCAGCGCCTTCTCGAGGTGGCCTTCGAGGCACCCTTCGCACTTGAAGCCCAGCGACGCCGCAATGGCGATCAACTCCTTCGTCTTGCGGTCGATCGAACTGGAGCGGTAGGTCTCCTTGTAGAACTTGAAGTAGATCTGCCGCATGCGCGGCTCCACCATCGTGTAGGAGGGCCACTTTTCCCGCTCTGCCTTCTTTTCCGCCATGAGCGCCGTAAGCTTACCCGAAGGCCGGCGGGCTCACAACCCGCCTCTTTCCCCTGCCGGAGGCTGTTGCTATCTTTATGCGATGCACAGACTCGGCTGCACGCTGCTGGTGACGATCTGGCTGTCCGTTTGGGCCGCGGCGCAGGAGCGCGTGCGCGTGGAACTCCCCTACCGCAGCGGCACCGTGCGCATCGACGCCGATCAGATCGAGAAGGAGACGGCCGAGATCTGGGTGGCCACCGGCGACGTGGTGGTGACCTACCAGGACACCGTCCTGAAGAGTCAGAAACTGACCTACCACCAGGAGCGGGAACAGGTCGTCTCCGAAGCCCCCCTGGAGATCACCCGGGGCGTGCAGTGGCTGAAGGGCTCCTCGGGCGTCTTCAACCTCGCCGACGGTACGGGGGAGATCCGCGACGCCGACGGTTTCACCGACGAGGAGCTGTTCGTGAAGGCCCGCGTCCTCTACAAGACCGGCCCGGACACCTTCCGGGCCGAGGACGGCCTGCTGACCGCCTGCCGGGAGGCGCTGCCCAAGTGGAGTTTCACGGTGGACCGCGCCAACCTGAGGGTGGACGGCCTGGCCAGCCTCCGCCACACCGTCTTCAAGGTCAAGAACATCCCGGTTTTCTACTTCCCCTACCTGACCTTCCCCACCGCCAAACGGGAGCGCTCGAGCGGCTTCCTGCTGCCCAGCCTGGGGAATTCCAACAACAAGGGGCGACGGATCACCCAGGAGTTCTTCCTGGTGCTGGGCCGATCGGCCGACCTGCAGCTCCGCGAGGACTACTTCTCCAAACGGGGCTTCGGTCACGGCTTCACCTTCCGGGCCCGGCCGCGCCACGACTCCTACCTCCGGCTGGACGCCTACACCATCGACGACCGGCTCGACCAGGGGGGCGCCAGCCTGACCGGAGAGGGGCAGACCTACTTCGGCGACGGGTACCGGATGGTGGTCGACTTCAGCCTGGTCAGCAACTTCGTCTTCCGGCGGGTCTTCTCCGACAACTTCTTCCTGGCGACACGGCCCAGCGAGGAGTCGGAGGTCTTCGTCACCAACAACGCCGCCAACAAGTCGTTCAACTTCCAGATCGCCCGCCAGGAGACCTTCTTCAGAGGCCGCAACACGGTGATCCGCCACTCCCCCTCCCTGAGCTTCCACATCACCGGCGAGCGGCTCCTGGGTTCGCCCTTCTTCTTCGACCTGGACGCTGCCGCCGAAGGGATGAGCCGTGTCGACAGCCGGATCGAGACGCCCGCGCTGACCCAGCGCCTGGACCTGTATCCGCAGATCTACTTCTCGCTCCCGCTGGGCCAGGGCCTGCGCCTGACGCCGCGGCTGGGCGGCCGGGAGACCTTCTACAGCGACCGCGTCCAGGTCGGCCCGGACGGGGAGCGCGAGGTGGTGAGCGACAACCTGACCCGCGAATACGTCGACTTCACCCTCGATCTGCAGGGATGGGGCCTCTCCAGGATCTACCGGCCCCGGGAGGGCCGCCCCTGGAAGCATCTGATCGAACCGGAACTGCGCTACCGCTACACGGAGGGGATCGACGAGGAGTTCCGGGAGGTGATCCGTTTCGACGAACACGACGCCGTAGCCGACACCAACGAGTTCGAGTACTCGCTGGTGAACCGCTTCTTCGTGAAACGCCCCAGTGGAGACGGCGAGAACGTCCACGAATGGCTGTCGGTTCGGGTGGGCCAGAAGTACTTCCTGGACTCGGACTTCGGCGGCGCCTTCCAGGAGGGGGCGGTCAACCAGTTCTTCCCTCTCAACAGTCTCACCGGGTTCCCCTACGGCGGTCTCCAGCGCAACTTCTCCCCCGTGACGACGACGGTCCGCTTCAACCCGGACCGGAGGATGAGCGTCGACGTGCGGGGAGATTACGACTTCGACTTCGACCGCTTCCGCAACTTCGCGGTGACGGGCTTCTTCTACCGCTCCCACTTCAACTTCTCCGCCTCCTACTTCCTCACCAAACAGCTGGAGCAGGGGAGCTTCGCGACCAACCAGATCCAGTCCTCGATCCGCTGGGGAAACCTGGACCGCGGGTTTTCGGTGGGCACCCGACTCATCTACGACACGCGCACGCGCGACCTGCTGCACGTCCGCTCCCGCGCCAACTACGGCTGGGACTGCTGCACGGTCTCGTTCGAGCTGGAACGGATCGAGGTGGGCCTGCGCAACGAGCGGCAGGTCCGGTTCTCTTTCTATCTGAAAGGGATCGGGACGTTCGGCACTATCCGCCGGCCCGAACGGGTGTTCTGATCCGGCCGATTCCGGCTCTGCCGTCCTCAGCTTCACTCTCCAAGTGAACCTTTTCCGGAACCGGGTTACTTACCGGGCAAAACGGGCTCAGGGTTGCCGGGGGTCGACACAAAGGGGAGGTATTTGACGCCGGATGTACAATGATCACAGAGCTTCGGCGGTCATGATCCGGTGCCCCGTCAATACCGTAAAGACGAGGATGTTTCATGCCAGGAAACGCCTCTTTCACATCATTGGGAGTCTGTCGTGAGTGAAAAGGCAACTCGGCATCGGGAAGCCCAACTGCTGCTGCAGCTGTACCAGACCCTCGGGTACCGCAAGCCGTACTACTGGGGGCCGTTTCAATTGCACCGGGGTGCGGGCGCCCGGTCCCCTTCGTCCTCCCCGCCCCCAGGCCTCACCGCCGGGCGGAAATGAGTCCCCGAGACGGATGACCACCGCATTCCTCGGCTTGGGCTCCAATCTGGGCGAACGCAGCCGCACGCTGCTCGAGGCGGTCGATCTGCTGCACGGTCCGGAGGTGCGTGTCCACCGCCTGTCGGACTGCTACCGGAGCGAACCGCTCGGGCTGCGCGAGCAACGCGAGTTTCTCAACGCGGTCTGCCGCCTGGAGTGCCGGCTGGAGCCGCGGCAGCTGCTGGAGCGGTGTCTGGAGATCGAACGCTCGCTGGGACGGAGCCGGCGCGTCCGCTGGGGACCCCGGACCATCGACCTGGACATCCTCTACTTCGGCCGGCTGAGGCTGAGCGAAGAAGCGCTGACCATTCCCCACCCCCACCTGCACGAGCGGCGCTTCGTGCTCATGCCGCTGGTGGAGATCTCCCCCGGCTGGCAAGACCCGGCCCGGGGCCTGACCGCCAGACGGCTCCTGCAAGCCTGCCCGGACACCTCCGCCGTGCAACCCGTCCTCGGAGCCGGCCGCCACCGCCGCGGCGGCGGGCGTTGACGGGCGGGGGAAATCCTCCGGTCAGGGCGCCAGGCCGGCGTCGGCCGCGAAGCGCGCCAACACCGTCCGGGAGTCGAAGAACTCTTCGGCCGCCTCCCGGGCCCGCCGAGACTGGCGCGGATAGTCGGCCAGCACCCGGCCCACGGCCCGGGCGGCCTCGCCACAGTCGCGGACCGCGAAGATTCCTTCGTCGCGGGGCAAAGACGCGGGCCACCCCGTATCCTGGACCACCACCGGCTTGCCGCTGGCCAGATAGTGGACCGAGCGGTCGCTGAACCAGCCGCTGCACGCCCCCGCGTAGACCCCCTGCGCGGCCGAGAACTCGGCCAGGGAGCCCTGGACGTAGCGCCGGAACCTGCCGGGGTCGGGGACGGCCGCGGCCGGGTCGACCAGATCCCAGCCGTGCTCCCGCAGCAGCGAGAGATCACGGGTCTCGCCGGCGCCGATCTCGAGGGCCAGCTCGAAGCGGCAGGGAAGCTGGGAAGGCAGCCTCGCGAAGCGCCGGAACTCGTGCGCCTTGGCGCCGTAGCGCCGCCCTCCGAAGCGGAGAGGGCCGTAGGCGCCGCGCCAGCTCGCCACCGTGGTGAAGCGGGCCGGCTCCGTGTGGGGCCGGACCGGCCACTGCTCCAGCACGACGGGCTGGCGGGTCTTCAGCCAGCGGAAGCCCGCGCCGGGAATGGGCGATCGGGAGGTGCCCAGGTTCTCTCCGATCGTGAAGTGCATGTGATGGCCCCCCAGCCCCAGGTCCATCCCCTGCGCGTGCCAGATCTGGGTGTAGCCGGGATCCAGGTCGAGATAGATTCTCCGGCGCACCCGGCCGAGCAGGGTCGGCCAGCGGAGGTGGCCCGAGATGTTGAGCAGGCCCGCGGCCGCCTCCGCCCGGCTCAACAGCTCCTGGCGCGTGGCTCCCTCCACCCGGTCCGCTCCCGCCGTCAGCAGGGCGGCCGACCCCTCCAGCCCGAACTCCCGGGTCACCTGCCGGAAAAAGGCGAAGTTGACCGAGTCTTGCAACGGCACCACCCGGCCCGTGGAATCCCGGCAGTGGCCCGGCGAGATCTCCTCCAGGAAGAACACCTCGAACCCCAGGCGGGCCAGCCCGGTGACCCAACTCATCCGGGTCCAGGCCGCCCCGCCGTTGCACGGCTTGTTGGCCAGCGCCCCGGCCACCAGCAGCAGGCAACCCATGGCTCAAGGACCAACGAGGAACGGTGAATGGTGAATCGTGTTCACAACTTCTCCAGCAGATTCGCAAGCACGCGCTCGGCGGCGAAGTGCTCCCGGGCGATCCGCCGCGCAGCCTGCGCGTGCCGCCGGTAGTCTCGACGGACCTCCCTCACGCCTTCCACGGCCTGCTGGAGGCTCGAGTAGGTCAACAGCCCGGTCCCCGTCGGGTAGAGGCCCGCCAGGCCGATGTCCTGTACCAGCGCCGGCTTGCCGCAGGCCAGATAGCAGACGCTTCGTTCACTGAACCAGCCGCAGCGAGACAGCACAAAGCCGCTCTTGGCGATCGCGATCTCGGCCCGCGAGCCGGCGATGAACTCCTGGTAGCGGCGGGGATCGCAGGCGACCCGGGCTGGATCCACCAGTTCCCACCCGGTCTGCCGCAGGGCCTCCAGGTCCGCCGTTTCCGCGGGGTCGATCGAGAGGGCGATTCGAAACCGCTGCCCGGTCCGGCGCGGCAACTCCAGGAGGCGGCGCCAGGAATGCACTTTCTGGCCGTAGTGAACGCCGCCGGAGACGATCGCCCCGTAGCTGCGCCAGTTGGCCACCGTGGTGTAGCTCGTGGCCGCCCTCGCCGCCGGGTGCCAGTGGCTCAGGACCACGGGCTGCAGCGTGGCCGTCCACTCCAGCCCGAGGGTGGGGACGGGGCAGGGTGAGGCCCACGGTGGCGAACCGGGTGTGCCCCGCAGCCGAAGATCCAACCCCTCCTGGTGCCAGAACTGCGTGAAGGCGGGATCGAGGTCCACGTACACGCGAACCGGAATGCGGGTGGCCGCCCCCGTCAAGGGGAGCTGACCGGCCAGGTTCACCAGCAGGTCGCTCGATCGGAGGATCCGGTCGACGCGGGAGTATTCGAACGACTCGCGGCGGTCGAGGTCCAGCAGGGCGGCCCGGCCCTCCAGCCCGAATTCCTTCACCACGGCGCGGAAGTAGCTGCCGCTGGCGGAGGTCGCCAGGGACTCG
>JBFGHG010000066.1:0-9132 GCA_041578395.1 Acidobacteriota bacterium | reverse complement strand
GAGGTCGAGGATGTCCATGAAGTTCTCGGCCGCGGGATTCACGTAGATCAGCCCCGTGAGCAGCTCTTCCGAGGCGCGGGTGGTTCGGAGCAGGTTCAGCGCTTCGCCGCGGTTCAGGGGATTGTGATCCCGGGTCAGCTTGCGCAGCCGGATGTGCGAACCGTCCTTCATCTCGACGTCGACCGACTCGCCCTCGGCGTACTCCACCTCCTCGATCTGCTCGAAGTAGGGGACGAAGTCGATCTCGTGCAGCAGCTCCTCGTGCTCCTTGCCCCAGGCGTAGCTCTTGGTGGAATCGGGACGGTTGTTGAAGGTGACGCAGGGACTGATGATGTCCAGCACCGACGTGCCCGAATGGCTCAACGCCCCCTCCAGCAGGGCCACCACCTGCTTGGGGTCGCCGGCGAAGGAGCGGGCCACGTAGCTGCACCCCAACTCGATGGCCAGCGAGCAGCAGTCGATGGCGGGAAGCTCGTTGATCACGCCCGACTTCAGCTGGGCGCCCAGATCGGCCGTGGCCGAGAACTGGCCCTTGGTCAGTCCGTACACGCCGTTGTTCTCGATGATGTAGATCATCGGCACGTTGCGCCGCAGCAGGTGGCAGAACTGGCCCAGGCCGATGGAGGCGGTGTCGCCGTCGCCGCTCACGCCGATGCACACCAGGCTGCGGTTGGCCAGCATCGCCCCCGTGGAGACCGACGGCATGCGTCCGTGCACCGAGTTGAAGCCGTGCGACTTGCCCAGGAAATACGCGGGCGTCTTGCTGGAACAGCCGATCCCGCTCATCTTGGCCACCCGGTAGGGGTCGATCCCCAGCTCATAGAAGGCCTTGATGATCTGGTTGGAGATCGAGTCGTGGCCGCAGCCGGCGCACAGCGTGGAAGGCGCCCCTCCGCGGTAGTCCGTCAACGGCTTTCCGATTCGATTGGTCTTGACAGCCATTACTGCACCTTCTCCAGTCCGGCGTGAGCCACGATGCGATCGGTGATGAACCGCGCATCGCTCGGCAAGTCGTTGTAATGCAGGATCTTGTGAATCTTGCCCTGATCCTGGCCGACTTCCAGCCGGATCAGGTCGCCCATCTGCCCGTCCCGGTTCTGCTCCACCACGTAGACGGTGTCGTGCGCCGCCACGAACTCGGCCAGGTGGCGCGTGAAGGGGAGCGCCCGAATCCGCAGCGCGCTGGACTCCGTTCCGTATTCCCGCCGCAACTGGTCGCGGCACTCCGCCATGGCGTCTTCGGTCGAACCGTAGACGATCAGACCCAAGCGGGCCCCTTCCACGACGTCGACCTCGGGCTGGGGGACGTGCTGGCGGGCCGTGTCCAGTTTCCGCAGCAGACGGTCCACCTGACCGGTGTAGTCCTCGGGCCGCTCCGAGTACTTGGCGTAGACGTTGCGTCCGCTGCCCCGGGTCAGCATGGCGCCCTTGGGGTTCTCGATGCCCGGCAGCGTACGGTACCCGATGCCGTCTCCATCGACGTCCTTGTAGCGGCCGTAGTCGGCGATCTTGGCGACCTGCTCGGCGTTGAGGACCTTCCCCCGGTCCAGCGGCTTCTCGGTGTAGTCGAAGGGGTCGGACATCCAGTTGTTCATCCCCAGATCGAGGTCGGTGGCCACGAAGATGGGCTGCTGGAACCGCTCCGCCAGGTCGAAGGAGACGCGCGCGAAATCGAAGCACTCCTGCATGTTGCTGGGAAACAGCACGATGTGCTTGGTGTCCCCGTGCGACAGGTAGTAGAGGGACAAGACGTCCCCCTGGGAGGTCCGCGTCGGCAGCCCCGTGCTGGGCCCCACCCGCTGCACGTCGAAGACCACGCAGGGGACCTCGGCGAAGTAGGCCAGACCGGCGAACTCGGCCATCAGCGAAATCCCGGGGCCCGAGGTCGAGGTCAGCGACCGGGCGCCGGCCCATCCCGCCCCGATGGCCATCCCCAGAGCGGCCAGCTCGTCTTCCGCCTGCACGATGGCGAAAGTCGGCTTGCCGTCGTCCGGGTTCATCCGGAATCGGCCCGCGTAGGTGGCCAGCGACTCACACAGGTCGCTCGAAGGGGTGATCGGGTACCAGGTGGCTACGGTGAAACCCCCGAAGACGCAGCCCAGCGCGCAGGCCGAGTTGCCGTCGATGATGATCTTGCCCTGGGTGGACTGCATGGGACGCACGTGGAAGGGGTCGCGCTTGTCCAGGTGGTCCCGCACGTACTCGGCGCCCAGATGGGCGGCCTTGACGTTGAAGTCGATCGCCTTTTTCTTGGTCTTGAACCACTTGGCGATGGCCGACTCCACCTGCTCCATCTCGATGTCCAGCAACTGGGCGGCGCTGCCCACGTAGATCATGTTGGCCACCAGTTTGCGGAGGCGCGCATCGGAGACCACCTCGGCGGCCAGCTTCGAAAACGGGACCGGGTAGTAGATCAGGTCGTCCCGGATCTTGGACAGCCGGAGCTTCTCTTCGTAGATCACCACCCGCCCGGGCTCCAGGCTTTCGACGTCCTCGCGGGCCGTCTCCGGGTTCATGGCGATCAGGATGTCGATCTCCTTCTTGCGGGCCACGTACCCGTGCTTGGACGCGCGGATGGTGAACCAGGTGGGCAGTCCCGCGATGTTGGACGGAAAGAGGTTCTTTCCGCTGATCGGAACGCCCATCTGAAAAATGGACCGCATCAGGACGTTGTTGGAGGACTGGCTCCCCGACCCGTTGACGGTGGCCACCTGAATGCTGAAGTCGTTGACGATCTCCCCGGCCGCCGGTGTAGTTTCCGCGGGCTGGGGAACGGTTTCCGTGGTACTCACCCTGTTCTCCTTCGATTCAAGGAAGCGCGGAGAAGTGCGCGTACTTCCGCGCCTTGGGCAACCACCCGCGCTCACAAGGCGTATGTTAGCAAATTCCCCCGCCGGAAAGGGGTTCCCCGTCCCGAAAACGACCGGGATTCCCAATCGCGATCGAAGCGGGAATCAGGAAGGCCGTGCCGCTACTGCACCTTCCGCGAGATCGACTTGGCCTGCGTGAACAGCAGCAGGTAGTCGCGCCCTCCCGCCTTGGAGTCGGTCCCGCTCATGTTGAACCCGCCGAAGGGGTGCACCCCCACCAGCGCTCCGGTGCACTTGCGGTTCAAATACAGGTTGCCGACGTGAAAGCGCTGCTTGGCCTTCTCCAGCTTGGCGGAATCCCGGGTGTAGACGGCCCCGGTCAGCCCGTAGACGGTGTTGTTGGCGATCTCGAGGGCTTCGTCGTAGTCGCTCGCCTTGATCACGGCCAGCACCGGCCCGAAGATCTCCTCCTGCGCGATGGTGGCGTCGGGCGCCACGTCCGCCACCACGGTGGGCCTCACGAAGAACCCGTCCGGGTCTCCCTTTTCGGCCCCCGTCAGGAGTCTTCCCTCCCGCGCGCCCGTCTCCGCGTAGCGCAGAATTTTCTCCTGGGCGCGGGCGTTGACCACGGGCCCGAAGTTGACTCCGGGGTCCTCGACGTTCCCTTCCCGGACCTCGGCGGCCACCTTTTCCTTCAGCTTGTCCAGGAAGCGGTCGTAGACCGACTCCAGGACGATGGCGCGCGAGCAGGCCGAGCACTTCTGGCCCTGGAAGCCGAACGCGGCGGCCGTCACGCCGCTGGCGGCCTCGTCCAGGTCAGTGTCTTCGTCCACCACGATGGAGTCCTTGCCCCCCATCTCGGCCACCACCCGCTTGATCCAGATCTGCCCCGGCTGCGTCCTGGCCGCCAGTTCGTTGATCCGCAGGCCCACCGCCTTGGAGCCGGTGAAGGAGATGAAGCGGGTACGCGGATGCACCACCAGCGGTTCACCGACCTCCGGCCCGCCGCCGGTGACGAAGTTGACCACGCCCGGCGGGAAACCCACCTCCTCGCAGATCCGGAACAGCTGCGCCGCGATGGCCGGAGAGTCGCTGGACGGCTTGACGATCACCGTGTTGCCGGCCACCACGGCCGCCATCGACATCCCGGTCAGGATGGCCAGCGGGAAGTTCCAGGGGGGGATGATGATCCCGACACCCAGGGGGATGTAGACCAGCTCGTTGTCCTCCCCCTCGATCCGTACCAGGGGCTGAGGACCGGCCAGCCGCAGCATCTCCCGAGCGTAGAACTCGCAGAAGTCGACGGCTTCGGCCACGTCGGCGTCCGCCTCCACCCACGACTTGCCCACTTCCAGGATCATCCAGGCGGCCAGCTCCAGCCGCCGCTGCCGCATCCGCTCGGCCACCGCGAGGACCTTTTCGACCCGCTGCTCGGCCGGGGTGCGGCTCCAGCCGGCGAAGGCCGTCTCCGCCGCCTCGATGGCCGGGTCGACCAGATCGGCAGTCCCTTCCTGGAAAACGCCGATCACTTCCTGCCGGCGGGAGGGGTTGAGAGACTCGAACTTACCGCCGGTCTGGATCTTCTCGCCGCCGATCACGATCGGGTATTCGCGCCCCAGCTGCGACCGCACCTTCGCCAGAGCCTCCTCCATGGCCCGGCGGTTGTCCGGGTCGGAGAAGTCGATCAACTTCAGGTTCTCGAATTCGGGCAAGTTCACAGCGACCTCCTCGGGGCCTCGACTCCAGGCTCTGGATTGTCGATTCTGACCGCGGGAATTGTCAAACGGCGGGACGGTGTGAGACGGGCATCCCCGGTCGTCATTCCGATCCCGGCCCGGCACCCGGTGCGCACGCTTGCGCCAATATTCTACGCTCTGTAGAATTTGGCTCCCATGCGCTTTTCGTTCCGCCCCTCGCGAAAAGGGGTCGCGCAGGTCCTGGGCCAGCTGGAGAGCCGCGTGATGCGCCAAGTATGGCACTCGCCGGGGTCCTCCGCGCGCGACGTGCAGGCCGGACTGCGCGGCGAGAGGGAGTTCGCCTACACCACGATCGTCACCATTCTGGACCGGCTCCAGAAGAAGGGGCTGCTGAGCCGGCGCAAGCAGGGGAAGGCCTTCCTGTACAGCCCCCGCCTGAGCGAAGAAGAGTTCGGCGAGAAGATCACGCGGGACGTGCTGGCCGGGCTGCTGCAGGAGGAGTCGCGCCCCATCGTGTCCACCTTCGTGGAAATGGTGGCGGCCGACGAAAAGCTGCTGGACGAGCTGGAGGAACTGGTCCGCCGGAAAAAACGATGATGGCGTTGCTCTACCTGATCCTGTCCTCGGCGGTGGTCGGAGTGCTGGCCGGCTGGAGTTCGCTGCTTCTGCTGGGACCGGCGTCCCGCTGGATGAACCGCGTCCCGGCGGCCTTCAGCAGCGGATTCTGGTTCGGCATGGCCGCCTTCCCCGCCCTGATCGCCAAGCTGGCCTTTGCCCTGGCATTCGGCTCCGGTCTGCTCAGCGGCACGGGCTGGATCAGCGACCATTGCGTCCAGCACGGCGGACATCCTCACCTGTGCGCGGCCCACATCGCGGCCGACCCGCCCCGGGGCGCCCTCTTCTGGATCGTGGCGGCGCTGATCCTGGGCCGCGCCCTGCAGGTCGGGTACCCCACGTGGCGCAGCGGAGCGCGCGTCGGCCGGCGCCTCCGGCACTCCGGCGTTCGGCGCGGCGGGTTCCAACTCTTCGACGGCCCGGTTCCCACAGCCTTCACCGCGGGTCTGCTCCATCCCCGGCCCTATCTGAGCAGCGCGGCCGACCGCCAGCTCAGCGTGCAGGAAAAAGGGGTGATTCTGGCTCACGAACGCCACCACGTCCGGCGCCGCGACCCGCTCCGCCTGCTGCTGCTGCGGCTGTGCGGAGGACTGTTTCCCGGCACCGGCGCGGCCCTCCGGAACTGGGAGCGCTCCGCCGAGCTGGAATGCGACCGGGCCGCCGTGGGAGCCGGCTTCTCCCCGGCCCTGGTCGCCCGTACGATCCTCAAGATGCAGCGCGCCCACCGGCAGTGGGACTCCCATCCCGCCGTCTCGGGCCACGCCGGACACGGGGACCCGGAGAGCCTGAGGATCCGCATCACCTCCCTGGTCTGCGGGCGTCTCGACCCCGTCGGACCCGCGCCGCTGCTGCTGGTCTTGCTGCTGCTGGCTGGAATCGGACTCTGTTTCCTGCCGGAAACTCATCATGCGCTGGAGACGGCTCTGGGATGGCTCGCATGAGGAAAAAAATTTGCCTGCTCCTTCTACACCCTGTAGTTGCAGGTGTGTTCGCGCAACCACCCGCGCTGACCGTCGAGCAGGCCCGGGACCTTTACCTCGAGCGCAATCCCGCCCTGGCAGCCGAACGGGAGCGCATCGAAGCGGCCCGGGGAGCCGAGCGCCAGGCACGCGTGCGCCCCAATCCCGAGCTGCACTACAGCCAGGAGAGCTACCCGCTGGGCGGCGAGGACGTGTCGTTTTTCCGGGACCAGGAGTTCACCTTCTGGGCCACCCAGAGGTTCGAACTGGGGAACAAACGGGGGCACCGCGCGGCCGTGGCCGATCTGGCAGTCCGCATCGCCGAGGCCGAATTCGAGGACTTCAAACGCCGGGGTTCCAGCGAAGTGCGCCGGGCCTACGCCGAAGCCTACTTTTCCCAGCAGAAGCGGACCCTGGCGTTGGAGCATCTCGACCTCTACCAGCGGCTGCGCGAAGTGCACCGCCGCCGGCTCGAAGAAGGGGACGTCTCGGGCCTCGCCCAGCTGCGCATCGACCTCGAGGAAATCCGGTTCGTGAAAGCCGCCACCGAGGCGGAGACCGGCTTCTTTTCGGCCTGGTCCCGGCTGGCCGCGCTGATCGGCTGGTCGGAGTCCGAAATCCCGGAGTTGCGGCTCGACCCGGCTCCGCCCGCGGAAGGCCTCGAGCTGGCCGGGCTGCTGGCTCGAGCCGAACGGCAGAGGCCCGACCTCGCGGCGTTCGCCCTCGAGCGCGACCAGTTGGAAGAGGGCGTGCGCCTCGAGCGTTCGGGCCGTATTCCCGACCTGACGCTGGGCGGAGGCTACAAGCGGAACTTCGGAACCGATTCGTTCTACGCGGCGGCCCAGCTTCCGCTTCCCCTCTTCGACCGGAAGCAGGGGCTGGTGGCGGAGGCCCAGGCCCGGCTGCGCCGCGCGGAGAACCTGTTTCTGTGGAAGCGGCTGGAGGTCCGCGCGGAGGTGGAGCGGGCGCTGCACGGCTACCGGAGCTGGCGGGCCAGCCTCGAGCGCCTTCGCGAAGACACGCTGGCGCGGGCGGCGCGGGTCCTCGAGGTCACCCGCCTGTCGTACCAGGAAGGAGAGGCGGGTTTGAACGATTATCTGGACACGCTCAGGGTGCGCCTGGAGACGTCGCTGGCGTTTCACGACCTGCTGCTCGAGGTGGAGAAAGCCCGCGTCGAACTGGACCGGGCGCTGGGAGGGGAGCCGTGAGAAAGCGGACGTTGATCGCCCTGTTGGCTTGGGCTTGCACCGTGTCCGGATGCAGTCACACCCACACCCACCCGGAGGAAGAGGCCGAGGAGGCGATCGCCGTGACCGTGTGGACGGATCGGTTCGAGCTGTTCATGGAATACCCCCCGCTGCGGCCCGGGGTGCCGGCCCGCTTCGCGGCCCACCTGACCAACCTGGCCGATTATCGACCCGTGACGGCGGGCCCCGTCCGCTTCGAGTTCCGGCGGCAGGGGCGGGTGGTGGAGACGGCCGTGGTCGACCAGCCGCTGCGGCCCGGCATCTTCGTCCCCGAGGTCGCCTTCCCGGAGCCGGGCGAGTTGACGCTGAACGTGATGGTGGAATCAGCCACCCCCCCGGGAGTCATCGAGGCGCCGCCGCTGCGGGTGTACGACGCCGATGCGGCCGCCCCGGCCCCGCCGGAGGTGGAGGTCCGCGGGGACAGCATCGGCTATCTGAAGGAGCAGCAGTGGAAACTCCCCTTCCGGACGGAGCCCGCCCGGACCCAGCGGCTGCGCCCCTCGCTCACGGTCAGCGGCGAGGTGGAAGCCGACCCGGCGCGTGATTCCAGCGTGGTCCCCCCGCTGGCGGGACGCTTCGGGACGGCCCCGGGAGGCCTTCCCCGCCTGGGGGCCCGGGTGCGCCGGGGAGAGCTGCTGGGATGGGTCGAGCCGCCCTTGCACGCGCCGGATCAGGCGGCGCTGGACAACGCCCGCTTGCAGTCGGGGATCTCGCGCGCCCAGCTCGAACAGGACCTCGCCGAATCCCGGGCGGTGCTGGCCCGCCGCCGGTCGGAGGCGGAGCTGGCCCGGCAGGAGCGGGACCGGGCCGCCCGGCTCTTGCAGGTCGAGGCGGTCCCGGAGCGTGCGGTTCTCCTGGCCCGGGAACGCGCCGCCGTCGCCGAGGCCAATCTGGAGGCGGCGCGCCAGACCCTGGCGTCCCTGGAAGCGGCGCAGGCCCGCCTGGAGCGGGATACGGCCGGCTCCGAACCACCCCGGCTCCGGCTGCCGCTGCGCGCTCCAGGCGGGGGTACGCTGGTGGAGACGGCGGCCACGCCGGGGGCCTACGTCTCCGCCGACCGCACGCTCTTCCGGATCGTCGACCTGTCCCGGGTCCGGGTGCGCGCCCATCTGCACGAGAGCCGCAGCCCCGCGGCCGGCGCGCCCACCCGGGCCGCCGTGCGGCTGCCCGGCGGCGAGGCCATCGAGACGGGCGCCCGGGGCTCGCGGCTGCTGCTGATCGGCGAGGTCGTCGATCAGCGGACGCGGACCCTGCCGGTGGTCTGGGCGGTCGACAACCCGGACCGCCGCCTCAAGATCGGCATGCGGGTCGAGCTGGACCTGTTCCTGGGGCAGGAGGTGGACACCCTGGCCGTCCCCTCCACGGCCGTCTTCGAAGAGGACAACAAGAAGGTGGTGTACGTGCACGCGGCGGGGGAGACCTTCGACCGCCGGATCGTGCGGACGGGGGTCGAGGATCGGGGGTACGTGCAAATCCTGGAGGGGCTCTCGGTAGGGGAACGGGTGGTGGTGGAGGGGGGCTATGAGGTGGCGTTGGCGGCTCGCTCTACGGAGGGGGCGGCGGCGGGGCATGTTCATTGAGTAAATCTCAAATCTCAAATCTCAAGTAAATTTCAATGTTCAATTTTCAATGTTCAAACGGCGAAGGGTGAATCGGTGCTGGACGAGGCGCTAATGAGGCAGCTGGGACAAAATCACAAATCACGAATCACAAATCACAAATGAGCTCCTCCTCTTTCGTTCACCTGCACCTGCATACCCACTACAGCCTGCTGGACGGGGCCAACCGGATCGAGGACGTGATG
>JBFGHG010000065.1:0-9274 GCA_041578395.1 Acidobacteriota bacterium | reverse complement strand
CTCGAACACGGCTGCGAGACGATGCACAACGCAAGGCTGCGGGAGATGATGCGGGAGGCTGGAATCGACCCGGCCCGCTACGGGTTCGCCAGTGTCCAGCTGGACGGCGGAATCGACCGGGTGTTGGAGCGAATCGAGCGCTGGTTCGAAGGCGCCATGGAGGCGTCCCGGCCCTCCGCAGAGCGGCAGGCGGGGCTCGGCAACCTGCGGGTAGGGCTCTTTTCGGCCGGCCGGCTTGAAGACCCCGAGGCGGCTGCCCTGCTGGAAGTACTGCGGATACTGCTGGGTTGCGGCGCCGCGGTGGTGATCCCGCACCGCGCCTCGCTGCTGGAAAACGCGGCCTTCAGCGAGGCGCTGGGCGGCGGGCCCATCCACGCCGGCCTCGGCTACGGGCAGAGGGTGCCGGGTCCCGGCCTGTTCGTGATGGACACTCCCTCGGCGCACGCCGTGGAGACCCTCAGCGGCCTGGGCGCGACCGGTGTCCACCTGGTCCTGGGCCGGACCGGGGAGCCGCCCCTGCCCGCTCACCCGCTGGTGCCGGTGGTGCAGTTCTCGGCCACCTCTTCGGCTCCCGACCTGGACCTGGTCCTGCGCCCCCCCGCGAGCCGCTGGCCGGACCGCCTGCTGGCGGCGATCGTGGCCACCGCCTCCCGGCGCTACGTTCCGCGCTACCTCGCTTCCGGCTACTGCGACTTTCAGCTTTCGCGCGGCCGGCTGGGGCTTTCGATGTGACGGTGCCCGAGGTGACACGGCGGCTGGCTACACTGCTCCCCTACGACCCCGCGCCGGTCGGCGTGTCGGTGCTGCACCTGGGCCCGGGCGCCTTTCACCGCGCCCACCAGGCCGCCTACACGCACGACCTGATCGCGGAGACGGGGGGGGACTACGGGATCTGTGCCGTCTCGCTGCGCAGCCGCACCGTGTGCGACGCGCTGCGCCGCCAGGGGCACGCCTATACGCTGGCGGTGCTGGACCGCCAGGTCTCCTACCGGGTGATCGGCTCGATCCGCGAGTGCCTCTTCGCCCCCGACGATCCCGAGGCCGTGATCGGGCGGCTGGCCGACCCGGCCGTGCGGACCGTGACCCTCACGATCACCGAGAAGGGGTACACCCTGGGGGCGGACGGGGGGCTGGATTTGGATCATCCGGGCGTCGGCCACGACCTCGCCGGACCGGAGCGGCCCGTTACGGCACTCGGCTGGCTGGCGGCCGGGCTCGAAGCGCGGCGCCGTCGCAGTGGCCGGGGCCTGACGCTGATCAGTTGCGACAACCTGCCCGCCAACGGCCGCAAGCTGCGGCAGGCGCTGGCCGACTTCGCCGGGCGCCGCGACCCCGCTCTGGCGGCCTGGATCGCGCGGCAGTGCCGATTTCCCTGCACGATGGTGGACAGCATCACGCCCGCCTCCGACGGACAACTCGAGGGGAAGGTGCACGACGCCCTGGGAGTCCGGGACGCCTGTCCGGTGCAGCGGGAGGCGTTCACCCAGTGGGTCATCGAGGACCTCCCGGGGGCCGCGCTGCCTCCCTGGGAGCGGGTGGGCGCCGTCCTCAGCCGGGACGTCGAGGGCTTCGAGACAGCCAAGCTGCGGGTCCTCAACGGCATGCATTCCTCTCTCGCGTTGCTGGGCCTGCTGCTGGGGCTCGAGACTGTCGGCCAGGCCGTGGCCCACCCGGCGCTGCGGGCGTACCTGGAGCGGATGTGCCGGGAGGAGATCCTGCCCGGTCTGGGGACGGTGGAGGGACTCGATCCGGCGGAGTACGCGCGGTCCGTGCTGCGGCGCTTCGAGAACCCGGCCATCACGCATCGCCTCGCGCAGATCGCCTGGGACAGTTCGCAGAAACTGCCCATCCGCATCCTGCCGACGCTGCTGGACAACGGCGCCGCCGGGCGCCCCTCGCCGCGGCTGGCGCTGGCCGTCACGGCCTGGATGGCGATGGTCCGTCTGTACGCCCGGCGAGACCTTGCCCTGACCGATCCGCTGGCGGAACGCTTGCTCGAGATGGGCCGCGCCGGCGCCGGCGTGCCGGAGTTCCTGGCGCTGCGCGAGATCTTTCCGCTCGAGCTGGCCCGGGTGCCGTCGTTCCGCGCGGAGCTGGAGCAATACTTCGACGGCCTGACCCGCGGTCCGGAAGGCGTCCTCGAGGTGCTGAACCGCTTGCAGAAACGGAGTGCATCGTGAGCCAACCGCTGGTCGCCTGTCCCATGTCCCGCGAAGCCGAGGCTCTCGGCCGGGCCTTGCCGCACCTGGAGGTGGTGGCCACGGGCCTCGGCATCCAGCGCAGCGTGCCCAGCCTGCTGGCCCGTTTCCGGCGCTCGAAGCCTTCGCTGTTGATCTTCACCGGCAGCGCCAGCCAGCTCGACCTGTCGCTGCGCATGCGGGACGTGGTGCTGCCCGAAGGCTGGCTGCTGGAGCCGGACGGCCCCCGCTTTTCCTGCCACGCGCCCAGTCTGGAGCGGCTCCGCGAGCGGGGCCTGGAAACCGCCCGGGCCGCGCTCACGCTCTCGCGGCCCGTGCTGAAGGCGGAGCAGAGAGGGGAACTGCACGAAACGACCGGCGCGGTGATCTACGACACGGTCAGCGCGGCGGTCGTCCGCGTGGCGCACACCTCCGAGGTGCCCTGCATCACCCCCAAGATCGTGGCCAACACGACGCGCTCCGGGCTGACCGCCTTCTGGAGCAAGCTGGAGCGGAACCTCGAGCCTCTGGCGGAGTATCTGCAACGGGTGGTGGAGGTGTGGGGGTAGGGGTAGGGAAGTGCCGGTAGGACGCGGCGCCTAGGCGCCGCTGCCGGAAAAGCGGTGGCGAGCCACCGCACTCCCTTCCGGACGCAGGGTTCCGCGGTCCTTCCAGGGGCCTCGGTTGCAGCGCAGCGGAACCCGGCGGTCCTGGCGGCGCAGCCGGGAGAGGACGTCGTCCACCGCCTCGCGCATCAGGTCCGCCCGCGAGCGGGCCTGCTCGGACGGTCCCAGGGCAGTGCCCGCGGACCGCTGCCACGTTTGTGCACAGTTCATAGGGCCTCCCTTCAGCTGAAGAGGGCCGGCTGCAGTTCCGCCAGCGCCTCCCGGGACGACGACGGCCGCTTGCCTCCGGTCAGGTTCAGCTCCTTGCGCTCGAGCCGGCCCAGCACCTCGCGGGCCCGTCCCAGCACGGCGGCGGGCAGACCGGCCAGCCGGGCCACCTCGATGCCGTAGCTCTTGCTGGCCACCCCCGGCGCCACCCGGTGGAAGAAGATGATCCGCCCCCCCGACTCGCGCACCGTCACGCAGTAGTTCCGGACTCCCGGATAGAGCTGTTCCAGGCGGGTCAGCTCCTGGTAATGGGTGGCGAACAGCGTGCGGGCTCGGCGGGAAGGCTCGGTGGTCAGATACTCGGCGATGGACCAGGCCAGCGACAACCCGTCGAAGGTGGCGGTACCCCGGCCCACCTCGTCCAGCAGCACCAGGCTGCGCGGCGTGGCCGTGTTCAGGATGTTGGCCGTTTCGATCATCTCCACCATGAAGGTCGAGCGCCCGCGGGCCAGGTTGTCGCTGGCGCCCACCCGCGTGTAGATGCGGTCCACCAGTCCGACCCGGGCCTGCTCGGCGGGGACGAAGCTCCCCATCTGCGCCATGATCACGATCAGGGCGTTCTGGCGCAGATAGGTGGACTTGCCGCCCATGTTGGGGCCCGTCAGGATCAGCAGCTGCTCGGCCTCGGTGTCGCAGCACAGGTCGTTGGGGACGAAGGGCTCTTCGCTCTGGGTCTCCAGGACGGGGTGGCGGCCGGCCCGGATCTCCAGCCGGGTGCTCTCGTCGACGGCGGGACGCACGTACCGGTGCCGCTGGGCGTTTTCCGCGAAGGCGAGCAGGACGTCCAGCCGGGCCACCGCCCGCGCCGTCTCCTGGATGCGGGCCGCTTCGCCCCCCACACGGCTGCGCAGCGCCGAGAAGAGCTGCCGCTCCAGGGCCGCGATCTTCTCCTCGGCCCCCAGCACCTTGTCCTCCCACGCCTTCAACTCCGGAGTGAAGTAGCGCTCGCAGTTGACCAGGGTCTGCTTGCGCACGTAGTCGTCGGGGACCTCGCCGGACTGGCTGCGGGGAAGCTCCAGGAAATAGCCGAAGACCCTGTTGTACTTGACCCGGAGCTTGGCCAGGCCCGTCCGCTCCCGCTCCGCGGACTCCAGTTTGGCGATGAACGACTTGCCGGAGCGGGACAGCTCGCGCACTTCGTCCAGGGCGGAGTCGTGGCCAGCCCGGATCACCCCGCCGTCGGCCGGGTTGACCGGAGCCTCCGGGTCCACCGCCTCCCCGATCCACTCGCGCACGTCCTCGAGCAGATCGAAGCGGGGCTCGAGCAGGCGGCTGCCAAAGCCGTCCAGAATCGCGGCCAGCCCGGGAAGGACTTCCAGGGAAGCCGCCAGCGCCAGCAGGTCGCGGGGGGTGGCCTTCTCCATCGTCACCTTGCCCAGCAGCCGCTCCACGTCGCGCACCCGGTCCAGCAGGCCCCCCAGTTTGCCCATGGCGACCGCCGAGCCGAGCAGTTCCTGGACGGCGTCCAGCCGGTCCTCGATTTCCCGGACCTGCAGAGAAGGGCGCAGCAGCCAGTTGCGCAGCAGCCGGGCACCCATGCCGGTGCGGGTGCGGTCCAGGGCGGCCAGCAGCGTCCAGCGGCGGTTGCCGTCCAGCCCCCGCTCCAGCTCGAGGTTGGCGACCGTGGCGGGGTCCAACTCCAGGTAGTCGCGCGGCTGGAAGTACCGCATCCCCAGCAGGTGGCCCAATCCGTTCTTCTGGGTGTCGCGCAGGTAGGCCAGCAGCCCCCCCGCGGCGCTCACCGCGGTGCGCTCCCCGTTGACGCCGAAGCCGGCCAGCGACTGCACCCGGAACTGTTCGAGCAGCAGGCGCGAGGCGTAGTCGCTGTGAAAGGTCCAGGCCTCCCGGGGGGTGCGGGTCAGATCGGCCAGCGCCTCGGCAGGGAGCTGAGCGAACAGTTCCTCGGCGTCGTCCTCGGGCAGCACCAGCTCGGAGGGCCGGAAGTGCGCCAGCAGCGCGGCCGCCTCCTGCCAGCGGCCTTCCCCCGACAGTTCGCTGATCAGGAACTCCCCGGTGGAGAGGTCCGCGAAGGCGGCGCCCAGACGTCCGCGGCGGATCACCAGCGAGGCCAGGAAGTTGTTGCGGCTCGAATCGAGGATCTCTTCCTCGATGGCCGTTCCGGGGGTGACGATCCGGACCACCTCGCGGTTGACCAGCCCCTTGGCCAGGCGGGCGTCCTCCACCTGCTCGCACAGCGCCACCCGGTAGCCCTTGCGGACGAGCCGCGACAGATAGGTGTCGACGGCGTGATGCGGCACGCCGCACATGGGGATGGGCTTACCCTCCCGGTCCTGGTTGCGCGAGGTGAGCGTGATCTCCAGTTCGCGGGCCGCCAGCACGGCGTCTTCGAAGAACATCTCGTAGAAGTCGCCCAGCCGGAAAAACACCAGGACGCCGGGGTGTTCGGCCTTGACTCTGAGATACTGGCGCATCATGGGCGTCTGCGACTTCATCACGGGGCCGAGTTTAGCAATCGACCCTGACGCGAAAGCGGAACCCGGAGGCGCGCGCGTCGTCAGCAAAAACGGGTAGACTCGCGGCGGGGAGACGCTGGACATGTACCTGCTGGCCATCGACACGGCGACGAACGCGGGCGGGGTGGCCCTGAGTCGCAACCGGGAAGTCGTGGCCCTGGTGACCTCCAAGAAGCCGCTCCGCTATTCCGACCGGATCGTGCCCATGCTCGACTTCGTGCTCTCCCTCGAGGACATCCAGCTGCGAGAGGTGGGCTGCCTGGCGGTGGCCGCCGGACCGGGCTCCTTCACCGGCACGAGAATCGGTGTGGCCGCGGCCAAGGCCCTGGGGCAGGCCACCGGCATTCCCGCGGTGGGGATCTCCACCCTGGAAGCGCTGGCCTACCGCCACCGCCGTTGGGAACGCCCGCTGGCCATCATGATCGACGCCCGGCGCCAGCAGGTCTACGGGGCGGCCTACCACCCCGGCGAGCGGCTGGAATGCCTGGTGGCGCCCGGTGTTTCCCGTCCGGAGGCCTTTCTGAAGCGGCTGGGAAGCGGAGACTTCCTCTTCGCCGGAGACGGGGCCCTCTGCTACCGGGGAGCGGTCCAGGCCGCCTACCCCGGGGCCCGCGTCCTGGAGGGGGACAACCGGCTGCTGGAGGCCCTCTGCGAACTGGGCTACCAGCGCTACGCCCGGGGGCAGGCGGCACCGGTCGGCCAGCTGCGCGCGAACTACGAGAGGCCTCCCGACGTGGAGTTGAACCATTCACTCACCCAAAGCTCCTGAATACCCTTTGGAAACGAAGATTTTGCCCGCAGACGAAAGCCATCTGTCTCAGCTGCCCGAAGTGGAGAGGGAAGCGGGTCTGGCGGTCTGGCAGCACGCCGACTACCGCAGCTTCCTGGCGGATCCGGCCGCGGTTTCGAGGGTGGCGGTCTCCCCGCGGGGAGTGGAAGGTTTCTGCCTGGCCCGCGGCGCCGCCGATGCAGCGGAGATCCTGAAGCTGGCGGTGCGACCCTGCCGCCAGGGAGAGGGCCTCGGGCGGCGCCTGATCGCCGCGCTCCTGGAGGCGGGCACAGCGAGAGGCTGGAGCGAGTGGTCGCTCGAGGTGCGCCCCAGCAACCGGCGGGCCCGGCGCTTCTACGGCGGCCTCGGCTTTCGCGAGGTGGGACGGCGGCGGGGGTATTACCGGCAGCCGCCCGAGGACGCCCTGGTGCTGGCCTGGACCCCGCCGGAGTCCCCCACCGGAGCCGGCCGATGAGACGGCCGGGGCAGGGGGTGCTGCTGGCCGTCTTCTTTGGAGTCCTGTTTCTGGCCACCGTCGACAACCAGCTGTTGATCCCGCTGCTGCCCCGGATCGGCGCCGAGCTGGACGCCCCGCTGCCCCGGCTGGCCTGGTTCTTCAGCGGCTACGCCCTGGCGGCGGCCTGTTTCAACGTGCTGCTGGGGCCGTTGACCGACCGCTTCGGGAGGGTTCTCTTCCTGCGGCTGGGGCTGATCGCGCTGGGGCTCCTGGCCCTGGCCGCGTACTGGGCCTCCAGCTTCGGCCAACTGCTGGCGCTGCGCTGCGGTGCCGGGCTGGCGGCGGGGCTGCTGTCGACCTGCGTGGCCAGCCTGGTGGGGGACCTCTTCCCGTACCACCGCCGCGGCCGGGCCATGGGGATCGTCCTCAGCTCCTACTTCCTGGCCCTGATCCTGGGAATCCCGGTGGGAGTCGGCCTGGCGGAGGCGTTCGGCTGGCGGGCCATCTTCCTGGCCACCCTGGCGACCGCCGCCCTGCTGACGGTCGGCGCCCTGGCCGCGGTACCCTCCGACTCGCGGCGCCCGGCGGCGGACTGGAAACAGGTCTTCCGGGTGTACCCCGGCTTCCTCTCGCGGGGGCGGATGCTGGGAGCCCTGCTGACTTCCTTCGCCGTCTCCGGGGCCACCCTTTCGATGCTCACCTTCGTCTCGGGCCTGGGCCTGACGCCCCGCGAGATCTCCTGGCTCTTCCTGGTCTCGGGGCTGGCGGCGCTGGCGGGCAGCCCGCTGGCCGGGTGGCTGAGCGACGGCTGGGGCAAGCGGCGGGTCTTCCTGACGGGCAATACCCTGCTGGCGGCGCCGCTGGTGGCGCTGCCGGCGGTGGGAACGGGCTGGCCGCTGACGCTGCTCTTCTTCGGCGTGAGCCTGCTGATCGCCGCCCGCCAGACCGCGCTGCAGACCCTCCAGACCGAACTGACCTCGGAAACCGGGCGGGGGGCCTTTCTGGGGCTGCGCAACGGCTTTTCCCAGCTGGGGATCTCATTGTCGGTGTGGACGGCGGGCGTGCTGTTCACGCCTTTCGGCTACCAGGGGGTCGCCTGGTTCGCGGCCGGCCTGACCCTGACGGGCAGCCTGCTGCTCTGGGCGTTCGTTCCGGACGAGAAATAGCCGCGGCCTGCTCCTGCGTTCCTGGACCCTTGCCAAGATTGCGCGCCCGCTGCACAATCGGAGTCTCCCTGGGAGGGGGAGAAAGGATGGACCGTGCAGAAACGTAGTGTGTTGCGGCGGGCCTGGCCGCTGTTGATTCTCCTGGGACTCGCCCTTCCGGCCACTGACTGCGCCAAGAACCCGGTGACCGGAAAGCGCCAGCTGGCCCTGATCTCCGAAGCGCAGGAGATCGCCATCGGCGAGCAGTCTCACCCCGAGGTGCTGGCGGAGTTCGGCGAGCTGGACGACCCCGAGCTGCAGAGCTTCCTGAGCCGGCAGGGACAGGAGCTGGCTCGCGGCTCGCACCGGCCCGACCTGCCCTGGACCTTCACCGTGGTGGACAGCCCGGTGGTCAACGCCTTCGCCCTCCCCGGAGGCTACATCTACCTGACCCGCCAGATCCTGGCGCACATGAACAGCGAAGCAGAAGTGGCCGGCGTCCTCGGACACGAGATCGCGCACGTCACCGCCCGCCATTCAGTCACCCAGATCTCCCGCGCCCAGCTGGTGGGATTGGGGCTGGGCCTGGGGAGCGTTTTCTCGCCCGAGTTCCGCAACTGGAGCCAGCTGGCGGAGATCGGCGCGGGAGTCCTCTTTCTGAAGTACAGCCGGGACGCGGAACGGCAGGCGGACGAGCTGGGAGTCGAGTACATGTTCCAGCAGGGCTACGACCCGCGCGAGTTGAGCGACTTCTTCGCGGTTTTCGAGTTCATGCGGGAAGAGAGCGGGGGCGCCCTCCCCAACTGGCTCTCCAGCCACCCGGCGCCGCCGGACCGGAGGGAGGCCACGCTGGAGCAGGCGCGCCAACTGCTGGCGTCCGCCCCGGGGCGGACGCTGGTGGAGGGCCGCGAGGACCACCTGCGCCGCGTGGACGGCCTGATCTTCGGGGAGAACCCGCGTGAGGGGTTCGTGCAGGACTCCTGGTTCCTGCACCCCGACCTGCGTTTCCGGCTCGCCGTTCCCCCCGGCTGGCGCGTCCAGAACAGCCGCTCCTCGGTGGTCTTCGGCGAACCCAACGGAGGGGCCGCCATCCAGCTCACGCTCTCGCCCCGCGGCGTGCCGGCCGAGCAGCGCGCCCGCGAGCTGGCCTCGCAGCCGGGCGTCAGCCTGCAGCAAAGCCGCCAGGACCGGATCAACGGCAATCCGGCGCTGCTGGGCCTCTACCAGGTGCAGTCGGCCAGCGGTTCGCTGGCGGCGCTGGCCGCCTGGATCGACTTCCGGGGCAATCTCTACCAGCTGCTGGCGCTGGCGCCCGCCCAGCAGTACTCTTCCTTCAGCCGGGAGCTGGAGGCGACCGTG